>JAXHUS010000540.1:0-8402 GCA_034189305.1 Thermodesulfobacteriota bacterium
CAAATAGAAAGCCTTTTCAAAAGGAACGAATGAAATTTTACGACTTTGCAAAATAGTGTTGCAAGATTCTAACAGAAGAACAAGGAGTATATAAAGTGGACATTGAAATAAAAAGCTGCCCTCAATCGGATGTTTTTTCATTAACACCGGAGGTACAAAAAAGAAGAGATATCCTACTTCGTCCGCTGCTAGAAGATGATCTTTCCATGGCCAATCATATTTACAGGCTTGCTTTTGGTACCTTTCTTGGTCATCCAGAACCAGAGAATTTTGGCGGAGATAATGACTTCATCCGTTCAAGATGGGCAGCTTATCCGACCGGTGCTTTAGGTGCTGAGGTCAGAGGCGAGCTTATAGGTGCTAATTTGGCTTCTAACTGGGGCAGTGTAGGTTTTTTCGGCCCATTAATGGTCCGCCCTGATTTATGGGAGGCTGGTATAGCCACGTTTATTCTTGAGGCAACAATGGAGTTATTTGTTAACTGGAATACAGAGCATATAGGCCTATTCACCTTTGCCCAAAGTGCAAAGCATATTGGTCTATATCAGAAATTTGGCTTTTGGCCGCGATTTCTTACAGCTATTATGTCAAAACCTGTAAGGTCAAAAAAAGATATAGTGCACTGGTCGAGATATTCTGAAATGCCCGATAGTGAACAAACGGAATGTCTTAATGCATGCAGAAAATTGACCGATATGGTGTACAATGGACTTGATTTGAATACGGAGATCCGTATAGTGAATGCCCATGACTTTGGTGAAACTGTACTTATCCGGCAAGATAATAAACTTGCCGGATTTGCCGTTTGTCATTGCGGGGCAGGAACTGAGGCCGGAAGTGATACGTGCTACATCAAATTTGGAGTTGTGCGTCCCTGCCCTGTGGCAGGACAGATATTCGACCATTTGCTGGATGTTTGTGAATCACTTGCTGTTGAACAAGGAATGTCGAGACTTGTGGCAGGAGTCAATACGGCCCGTCATAATGCCTATCTTAGGATGATAGCCCATGGTTTCAGAACCGACTTGCAGGGCGTAGCTATGCAAAAGCCTAATGAACCCGGTTACAATTGTCCTGAAATTTATATTATCGACGATTGGCGTTAATATGCCCTGACGGGGTGATATCTTATGAAAGTAGAAGGAAAGTGTAGAACAACTGCCATGGGAATCATGCCACACACTGATGTGGAAAAGGCGCTCGAACTTGCACTGAGCCTTGATGTGCCCTTTTGGCCACAACTTCCCCTTGCCAGCTTTTATGAAGACATGTGGGTTCAGATGTCGGAGGGGTTTCCCGGCATAACCATTGACACCGAACAAAAAAGCGTCAATTTTGATTCAGGCAGATTCCAGACGGACTTATATGGATATGCACAGCGCATAGACAGGCCGGAAGCCTTTGCACTGAGTCTAAAATCATCAATGACTTTTCACAAATTTTTGAAGATAAAATTAGATGATCACCCTGCTATAAGGGGACAGGTAATCGGGCCTGTAAATTTTGGCTTCAGGGTTGTGGATGAAAACAAAAAGCCGATTATTTACAATGAAGACGTGAGGTCCCTTTTGTTTGACTTTATACAGAGAAAAGTCAATGTACAGTATCGAGAGCTGGTAAAGAAAAATGGCAATGCCTTTGTATGGCTGGACGAACCCGGATTGGGGTGGGTGTTCAATTCATTTTCGGGTTATACCGATATTCATGCAAAAGAGGATTACCGACATTTCCTCTCGGGTATTGAAGGTCCTAAGGCCCTGCATTTATGTCTCAATGTAAATCTTCACTATCTGCTGGGTTTAGGGTTTGACATTATATCCATGGATGCATATCAGATGGATGTTATGCCCAAAGGATATGCCGGCCCTGTAGCTGCTTTTATAGGGGCTGGCGGAATAATATCCTGGGGAATTGTGCCTACTTCCGCCGATGCTCTTGAATGGGAAACACCGGATACCCTGGCCGGGAAATTAATAGGCTTTTGGGAGGTAATAGCCCGGAACTCCGGTAAATCTGTCAGGCAAATAGCCGAGCAGGCTATGATTGCTCCTGCTAAGTGCTGTATTAAGAATGTCGACAAAATAACTACTGACGACGGGCTGACGAAACAGAATCCGAACTGCTGCAAGGTTTCAGATATTGAAGAAATCATTGTTGAAAAGGCATTCTTATATGTGCGACAGATATCAGAAATTCTTAAAGCAGAATTTTCCTTCTGTTCCGACACTAACTGATATAGCTGGTGAGGTATCGGAAGGAATTATAAATACAAGTCTTCTAAGTCAATAGTCTTTCATTTAAGGTTTTTATCCATCTCAATTTTAATAATAAGAAGACCTTTTCACCAACCTTTAAATTCATATCTTTTGCTCTCTCATGGGGTAGTTCTGCAATAAAAATATTTCTTTTTACCTTTATTTTAAACCTTACTATAAAACTTAAAGGAATTATTTCAACAATCTTACCATTAAATCTATTTATATCAGGGCCCGGTGGTCTGTCTTTATAAACATGAACATGGGCAGGTGCTATGGCAATCTTTCTTATTGAATCCCCATCATGGGGGGCTGTTATTGATATGCCGCCACATTCTACTTTAATTAATCCGTTTCCTAAAACATTACAATATTCACAGGTTAGAATGTTGGGTTCTCCAATAAAGTTCATTACCTTTTCATTCATAGGAGCAAAGAATATTTCATAAGGAGTGCCTATCTGTTCTATCTTACCGTTATAAAGGATTACTATTCTGTCCGCCATTTCCTCCGCTTCATTCTGATCATGGGTGACATAAATCGTAGTAATACCTAATTTTCTTTGAAGATTATGAAATTCTATCCGAAGATTCTTGGAAGTTCTTAAGTCAAGACCTGCTAAGGGTTCATCCAACAATAAAATTTCCGGGGAAGAAGCAAGTGCTCTTGCCAGGGCAACCTTTTGTCTTTCACCCCCGCTTAAGTCCTTTGGATATCTATTTTTTAAGTGCTCGATTCTCATCAATCCCAACAATTCACCTACCCTTGATATGATTTTATTTTGGGAGACTTTTTTTATCTTAAGGCTGAATGATATGTTTGTAAATACATCTAAATGGGGGAACAGGGCAAGGTCCTGAAAAAGATACCCTATACCCCTTTTGCGTGTCGGTATAGCATTTATTTTATTGCCATTAAAGGATATTAAACCATTATAAGTTGTAAACCCCGCAATTGTATTAAGAAGGGTTGTTTTCCCCGCCCCGTTAGGACCCAAAAGGACAAGAAGCTCCCTGTCCCTGACGGTCAAATGTATATTGTTCAGAATAAAATTACTTATACCTTTAAGTGCAATTTCCGGCATATTATTTCCATTTATCCGTAAGCCTTTTCTCCAAAAAAAGGAAAAATTTTTCAAAAGAAAGACACATAACTGATAAAATCATAAGGCAGACAATTATAATGTCAATCCTGAGCAAGCTTTCTGCCCTCATAAGTAATGCCCCGATTCCAGTAGGAATAGCAACCATTTCGGCAGCTATTATTACTCTCCATGCCATTCCTGCCTCAAGTCTTAAGCCTGTAAATATGTTAGGAATAGCTAGGGGTAAAAGAATTGTTAAAAGGATTTTGAGGTTTGACGCCCCCAGGGTTTCCGCTACCTTTACGATATCTCTGTTTACAGTTTTTATACCGGTTATTGTATTATAAAGAACTGGAAAAAATGAGCATATAAAAATTATAGCAATCGGTAATATTTCACCTATTCCAAACCATAACATTAAGATAGGAAGCCAGCCAAGGGCCGGTATTGGATAAAGCAGGCTGAATATAGGATGAAAGGCATTGTTTATACTGTCCTTCCAGCCCATCATAATCCCAATAAAAAGACCCGCAATAGAACCGGTAAAAAATCCTATAAGCACTCTTTGTAAGCTTTTCAAAAAATTATCTACAAGAATTCCGCTTGACATTAATGTATAAAATTCCCGGATTACGGTGCTGAAGGAAGGGAAGAAATATTTGCCGGGAATGAGACCTAACCGGGTCACTATCTCCCACACCCCTAAAAATATGGCAACGGGTAATATACTCCACAATGGTTTTAGCTGTTTTAATCTATTCTTCATTTAAAAATCTTAAATCCAGAATTTCTTCGGCCTTAAATCGTTCTTTTACATATCCAGATTTCACCATATAGTCTATGGTTTTTTGAACTTCTTCCGGACTAATTTCAGTGCTACAAACAAGCTTTTCAGTAAGTGACCTTAACATCACCTGGGGGGTGATTTTCAATCCGGCAGCGATCTTTGCTGTCTTAATTGGGAAAATCCTTTCCCCTTCCACAGTTAACCCGGAAGCAACAATGTGGGCAGCATCTTCCGGGTTACTATTAAGCCATTTGTTTGCTCGATGAGTTACCTTAACCAATTTTTTAACTATCAGGGGGTGTTCCTTTATGAGGTCATCTGTCACCACCAGGACGCTTCCCTGCATCCCGGGCCAGATATCTTCGGCTGAGAGAAGCACCTTGAACCCTAATTCTTCTGCCATGGTAGGGTACTGCTCGCAAAGGATACCGGCATCCAGTTGTCCCATCTTTATGGCTATAAGCTGTTTAGGGGAATTCATTCGTTTTACCTTTTTTAATATCTTTTCCCTGTCAAGATGATATCTTTCTATCATCTTATGGAGGAGGGAATCGGTAGGCCCACCCTCCCTGGTGCACCCAATGCGGATATTGAGATCCTCCAGGTCTTTTATGGTCTTGATTTTATCGGGATTGACCACAATGCCATAGCCATACTTATGAATTCCTGCCACCACCTTAATGGGTACCCCTGCATTGGCATAGGCATTGATTGCCGGTATCAAGCAGATATATGCAGCCTCAATACCTCCTCTTGCAAGGGCGGAAGCTAAAGCCATACCTGTCACATAACTGTCGTAAGTACGCAAATTTATACCTTCCTCTCTAAACCAGCCTTTATTTTTTGCTATATGGGCACAGGCAGAATGAGATGTAAATTCCACCGCCATACCGATGGGTTTTCTTTTAATACCGGTCGGATTTTTATCATTATTTTGCTTGTAAAAAGGCTCTGCCTTAACATTTAAAGCCAGTGAAAAGACACATAGTGTAAATAGGATTGCTTTACATTTTTTCACTTTATTTTTTCTCCTCTGCCATGAATCAAATAACATCCTTTACTTCAAAACCCATGACGATAATTTAAGCTAAATTTACATGGTTCCTACTAATTGATTCAAATGGGTGGAAAAGTAACTGTAGATGTCATATCCATGTTTTGCTCCAATAATTAATATTCCCAGCAGTGCATAGGCAGCAGCTAAATTGGAACTCATATATTTTTTTAGAATAATTATTTAATAATTATTCTAAATTGGAATATTTGTCAATAAAATAACCAGGAGTTGTTGAAGATTTTTCTTGACAGGAAAGAAAAATATATTAATAATAGAAAATATTTTTCATTAAAATTATGAAAATTTTAATGAAATTTACATATATAGTTTTTTTGTGTAAAGTAAACAAAATATAAAATTTTTATTTTTAATTGTTAGTAATTATCAATTAGAGGAATATAATTGGGAAAGCTTAAAAAATACAAGACTCTTCTGCGGAAACAGGGATATAAATTGACCCCCCAGAGAGAGGCAATCCTTACAGTAATGATGGATAGCAAAGAGACCCATCTCACCCCTGAGAAGATTTGTGAGTTAACCGGAAATGCCCATCCTCAAATTGGCCTGACCACTGTCTACCGAACCCTTGAGATATTTAGAAAAGTCGGTCTGGTTAATTTGGTTCACTTCCATGATGGAGTAAATCGGTATGAAATGAACCATAAAGATCATCATCATCACCTGATCTGTCTTAATTGCAAAAAGGTGGAGGAAGTTGCAGAATGTATGATCCAGGATTTTGAAAAGAGGATTTCGTCTATTACCGCCTTTAAGGTAACCAGCCATTGTTTTGGGGTGTTTGGTTATTGCGGGGCGTGCCAGTAAAATATGCTGAAGGGTCACCAGGTAAAATTAAAAGGATATAAAAATTTTTAACTAATAAATTGACAATAGTTCACTGGGGTTAGGGATCATCTGTAAGTTAATCTTTTTCACAACCCAAAATTCACAATTTCTATTTGGAAAAACGGATATAAACAATGTTTAAGGTAATAATTAAGGAATTAAAAAATCACGCACCTTTTACTCTTTTCGGAGCCTTTACCGGCATTATTGTCATGCTGATAATAGTAATAGGCAAAATTCCTCCGGAGATTTCCTGCAAAATCTTTTATATACTTCACCCTGCCCATGTCGTGTTAAGCGCATTGGTAACCACAGCTATGTATAGATTGCATAAAGGAAAGATCATCCATGCTATTATTATTGGTTACTTAGGGTCTATAGGTATTGCCACCTTAAGTGATATTATATTTCCTTATCTGGGAGGCCTTCTTTTACAAATAGAGATGGAGCTCCATTTTGGCTTTATTGAAAAATGGTGGCTGGTTAATCCCTTGGCATTTCTCGGTATAGCTCTTGGTATTTTAAAACCTGCCACTAAAATTCCCCATTCAGGACATGTCTTATTAAGCACCTGGGCATCATTGTTCTATTTAACGGCATTTGGCATAGCCAATTGGATAAAAATTCTTCCTTCGGTTTTCCTTATCTTATTTTTTGCCGTTTGGACACCCTGCTGTGTAAGTGATATTGTATTTCCCCTGCTGTTTGTTAAGGAAAAATGAAGTATACTTTTAAAGTACACCGAATTTTAAGTATTCTTATATTTATAAGCAGCATAGCCCTTTATATTTTATTTGCTTCTGTCCACCCTTTACTTCATAATCATTATTTAGATGATGAACATCATCATAATTGTCCTGCCTGCCACTTTTTAGCTGTCGCATCTTTTTCTATAGTTCCTGGAGCAGTAATTATTCCCTCTGTTTTCTTTCAGGTATCACACCAGCGCCTTTTTGGCTATAAACAACTATATAAACAGGTATTCCTGAAAGGCTACTTTACCCGCAGCCCGCCCATAATTTCTGCTTAACAATAAAGCCTTATCATTTTGCCTTTATAAAACAGGTAACCATATTTTTTACAGAAGGTTTTTAGAATTTCTAACTTTTTTAAAGTGAAGATCTAAGAGGGTAGTTCTATGAAAAAGTTATTAATTTTGTTTTATATGATATTTCTGATTCAAGGAGTATTAATATATGCAGATGAACCTGGTGAAACAACATTCTATCTGGGAGAAATAGTAGTAACAGCTCCCAGAGATGAAGGAGATGAAAAAAGCAGGATAGAAAGCAAAACCCTTAAAACCCATAAAGTTGTGGATCTGGCGGAAATCCTTTCCGATGAAATGGTTGAGGCGACCATGATTCGAAAGGGAGCATACGGCAATGAGGTTGCCATAAGGGGTTTTGGACAGTCCAACCTGAGAGTATTGATAGATGATGGACTGCTTGAAGGGGCCTGCGGCAGCAGAAAAGACCCCAGCCTATCCCATATTAATAGGTTAACTGTTGACAAAATCGAAGTAAGGCAGGGGCCCTTTGATGTAACAAAGGCAGGTGCCCTGGGCGGCAGCATCAATGTGGTAACCAAAAAACCGGAAAAAGGTTTTCATAGTGAAATCATTACCAAAGGCGGCAGCTATGATTTTTTAAGCAGCGGGTTTTACTTAACCGGCGGAAATAAATTTATTCAGGGGTTGATTGGCTATAATTACTCTGAATCCGATCAGTATGAAGATGGAAACGGCAATAAGTTGTACAGTTTTGCGCCAGGTGGACGGCCATACAATGTCAAAGGCAGAGATATGAAGGCATTTAAAAAACAGGATGTATGGGGGAAATTGCAACTGACTCCTAAAGAAAATCAAACGATACTTTTTTCGCATACCTGTGGGGATGCTGAAGATATTATGGCTCCAAGGGTTAGGATGGATATGGAAGACGAAAAAACATACCTGAGTAAAGGCAGCTATATCATCACTGACATGGGAAACTCTTCTAAAAAGCTATCCTTTTCTTTTTATCGTAACAAAATAGAGCACAACCCTTACGATAAGTATAGAATCCTTGCAGGTGCCCCTCCTTTCCATTTACATAATGATGTAGAGTCAACAATCACCGGGGGTAAGATAGAAAACGAGCAATTAACCGAGTTTGCTATGTTTACCTATGGCATTGATATATATAAACGTAACTGGCAGGGTGATATGTATAGGGACGATACCGGAACGGTATTTGATGACGAACTGATTCCCGATGTGGATACCTATAATTATGGCTTATATGGGAAGGCAGATAAGTATTTTGATAAATGGTCATTAAGTATCGGCCTTCGTTATGACAGGTTTGAAACAAAGGCCGATGAAAACCTCAA
>JAXHUS010000541.1:0-7846 GCA_034189305.1 Thermodesulfobacteriota bacterium
GATATTTATATCCGGACCTGTTCAGAGCCTCTTCCAAATGCCCTAAATAGGTATTTGTAATAGGTCCCACGTAAGAATCTATTATGGCGGTATTGGTTCTGGGATATTCCCTGTGAGATGGAGCCAGCTCAGTGCTGATGCTCACCCATAAATCCGGATACTTTTCTTTTATTATCCTTTTAACTTCCTCTTCATGCTCAGGATGCCTGAAGGACCAGAGAAAACATACCGCTATAGCCTCTACTCCCTGTTCTTCTACAAGATAATTTACCGCCTCATAGACCTCTTCTTTATTTAAAGGCACAAGCACATTTCCAAATAAATCAACCCTTTCCGTCACTCCCTTTACAAGATATCGGGGGATTAACGTTTCCGGCTTCCTCGCGGTAGTCTCATGCCTGATTTCCATCTCAAGCAACCCATCGGTTCTCCCCCTTCCCCTCATAATAAAGGCAGTATCCTCAAAACCCCGGGTTGTAATCAATCCTACCTTTACCCCCGACCGAACTATTATGGCATTGGTGGCAACAGTGGTTCCGTGGAAGAACAACTTGGTTTGCTCAAGTAACTTCTCCATAGATATTCCCAACCTTTTTGCAGCAACTTTTACAGACGCCAATACACCCTGGGAAAAATCCCTGGGAGTAGAGGAGGCTTTGTCAATAATTACATTGCCGTCATGATCGGCTACAACGCAATCAGCAAAAGTCCCTCCTGTATCTACGCTAATATAATATTCCTTTTCCATTCAATTTCCCTTTCAATCTAGTTCATCTTTTAATAAATAGTGATTATTTCTTCATTCCTAAAATTTCCCGGGCCTCATCCGGGGTTGCTACATCTCGACCTAATTCCCTTGCAATAGTAGCAACTTTTCTAACTACATCGGCACATTTTTTTATTTTGTCAGGTTTGTGGGGATACATCCAGATTGTATCTTCCATTCCTATGCGCACACAGTCGACACCCAGGATTATGGCGACAATAACCATTGGAAGCCAGTTATGACCCCCGACTGTGGCTCCTTTAATAGTATTAGGGGGCATCTGATCCAGCATACTTCCTATGTAATTAATGGCCATTAAATAAGGAGTGGTAGGGGTTTCATAAAATACACCGGCATGGCTGCCGGCAATGGCATTAATAAAATAAGGGGGTTGGATTAGTCCCGGTTCAACTAAAAATTTCCTAATATTTTCTATTGCTTCAAAGGTAAACCCCTGAAATTCAGGTTTTACTCCTTTTGCATTTAAATATTCAGCTATACTGGTAAGGGTTTCTCTGTCAATACGATTAACCAGGGGGCCAACAACAAGGCTACTGGCAGGAATGACCGCGGTCTGTGTATATTTTTTCCCGTAAACAAGCAAAGCATCTATTAAAGGACTGATTAAGTCGGCCCCATGTTTGCCAAGGGCGGACCATACCGATACTGAGGTAATTACATCCGGGGCCTGTTCAAAAACCATGTCACATGTCTTTTTTATTATCTCAGGTTCGGATGTGGCACGGCCATGTTCGTCTCTACAGTGAACATGCCACATGGCCGCACCTGCTTTGCAACTATCTATTACTTCGTTTGCAATTTCCTGAGGCGTAAATGCCTGGTTCGGGTTTGCTTCTTTACTAAGAAAAGCTCCCGTTGTTGCCACATTAATGATCAGTTTTTTGTCCATAGTAGGTTCTTCCGGTTCATCAATATAGGGAAATTTTTTGGGGAAATCGGCAAAAAACTCCTGGAATGTCAATTCTTCATCTTTCATTTAATATACCTCCTTTTTATAAAAGTATTGTAATTAAAGATTGATTGATTTGAAAAATTTGAGCTCCTTAATCTTTCAATTAACAAACTTATTTTAAACTCATAGGGCTCCACCATTTTTTAACGTTCAAATCTTCACAGATGACACCGGCACAATTATAGCCCGGAGCTCCGCTTATTCCCCCTCCCGGATGGTTGCAGGCACCGCACATATAAAGATTCTCTATGGGACTCCTATAAGGGGGATAGCCGTGAAAAGGCCGAAATAACCCTGCCTGATCCTGAGTCATATCTCCCATAAGCCAGCACCCTTCGATGAGTTGCGGCATTTTCCTTTCATAATCTAAAGGACCATCCACATGCCTGGCCAGGATGTTTTCCTCTGTAAGATTTAAAGCATATTCCCTCCAGGCATCATCTGCTATATCAGCCACTTCTTCCTTTATCTCCGCCCACTTTTGGGCACCGCCTTCTTTAAGATGATAAGGCTGATGCATCCAGTAAAAGGCAGTATGCTTTCCAGCAGGAGCCTGGGTCGGATCCCACAGAGTGTTGCTCACCACAATAAACATTGTATCTTCCGGTTTTTTAGGCGGTATTCCCGCATGAACATTTCTATAAAAATCTATAACTCTGTCAGCATTTTCGGCAATAAAAATTCCCCAGGACCTGTTAACCTGCGGATCTTTTTCTGCCGCCTTATATCTGATAGGCTCATTTAAAGCATAATGCGGCGTGACAACTGCCATTCCTGGACGATAGCGTTTGACCTTTTTAATAAAGCTATCTTCTAAATAGTCTTCCCCTGTTAACTTTAAAAAAGTACCGGCAGGATCAATATTACTCACCACCCCTTTTTTAGCAATAATTTTTCTACCATTAGAAAGTTCTACACCAGTGGCTACTCCATCTTTAACCAGGATTCTCTCAACAGGACTGTTAACCAATATCTTCCCCCCATGATCTTCCACAATCCTTGCCAGAGCCAATCCCAGAGTAACAGATCCTCCCACTGACAGCCCCCAGCCAGGATCATGTTCCAGAGAAATCATGGTGGGTAGATAACTGCCGGTACCGAATTGTTCTACTCCAACTCCAACCTGTACCTGCATGGACAACATAAATGCTTTAACCTGGTCGCTTTCAAATGACTCTTCAATTACTACCTTACCACTTGTAAGCTGTTCCCTTAAAAACTCCCTTCCCATCTCAGTCTCTTCTAAAAGTCCAAACTGCTGGGCGTAAGAAAGGGGAGGAGAAAAAAGCCATGCTTTGGTTAACTCACTGAAATTTCGATGTAGACTGTAAATTTCCCGATAAGTTTTAGCATCCTTTAATGAAAATCGCTCTATGCTTTTACATGTTCTATCTACCGGATCCATTCCTTTTCCAGTATGAAACAATATGCTTCTCCTGTCTTCGAATACTATGGCGAAGGATGGATCGGGAAAGATATATTTGTGATATTTTGCCACTTCCAACTCTTTATATACCGGGCCAAGATGAATCCAGCCGTGATAATTGGAATGGGTGACATGCTTAAAGCCAGGAAGAGTTACTTCCTCGGTACTTGCAGCACCTCCTACCACATCCCTTTTTTCAATATTTATTGTCTTTAGTCCAGCTTTAGCCAGATAAGCAGCACAAACAAGCCCATTGTGTCCTGCTCCAATAATAATAATGTCATATTCTTCCTGCATTTTATTCCTCCTCTTCTATATGCAGAGCTTCATATTCACAGGTTACCTCACAGGCCTTACAGCCGGCATATGCCCCCTGATTAACTACTCTGGCTTTTTCCTCTATAATCTCATGACCTCGGTCCCAGATACCTGTACCAAAAAAGAGAGTTGGGGCTTCTATCTGCCTCTTGCATCCTCCTTATTTCATAGCTCTGGTCGATAATTTCCTTTGGTTTTATTATCCATACCCCGCTGGGATCAGCATCAGGTAACATGCTCCAGACTTTATCCAGGAATTGGTCCCAGAGGGGTTCATCAATTACCCATTTATAAGGTTTGCCCTTAATTTGATAAAAAATACCCCTCTTCTCATTATAAAGGGTAATGGACACCGACTTCTTATTCCAATAATTCCTGAGCATATTTTTATAAGTATGGGAGGTTTCTATTAATTCAATATAAGCTAGCGACTCTTCATCTAAAGCGGTCATAGTATCTTTAAATACTGTATGAGGATTCCCTGCTTCATCGGTTGTAGTCAAAGTTTTTACAGTTTCCGAATCCCTGAGGGTTTCTATTAACTCTTTAGTCAGCTTAACCATTTCTTTCACCTCCGTAAACTCATTCTTTATTTAGCCAGTTTAATTAAAGTTGATACAGAGAAATATTTAAATGGAATAATAGGATCATCAAATTTAGGACCGTGGACATTGAAATCGTATAGACTGGTATGGTTATTGGTATAGGTTTTATAAATGCATCCGTGCCAGTTTAAGTACCATTTATCAGGCTGATAGACAACACCGAAAGGAATGGCCCCTTTCCAGATTCTCCCTTTCTGATCGTAATTATCTACTGCAAAGATGAAATAATTTTTCATCTCCTTTTCAATATAAAATACCCGCCTGGAATATGCATAATCAAGAGGCATATCAGTTGGGAGAACCCAAACAGGCCTTATTTCCCATTCTGTCTGAAAGCAATTATGCTTTATCCAATCAGTTCTCTTTTCTGGATGAACTTCTACACTGCTCCAGCTTGGGATCAGAATTTCTTTATTCTCTGGATTTCCGAATTTGATCTCCGGACCAAGTTTTTGCTGCCAGCATTCAAAATCATCATAACATGCATCACTTCCCATTAATGGGTCTGTGACATCAGCCCCTGTGAGACGACGAATTCTTCTTATAGCTGGAATATAGGAGAATACATCATCGGGCTTAAATATATCCTCGTATTGGTTTCGCAGCATGACAAATCCTTTGATATCAAAAGGAGAGGTAACAAGCATGGCAATTTTCCAGTTGATAAAGCCATTGTTACCAGGCACTTCAGGAATAGGGGGTGTATCGGTTCTGGCATGATATTTCTTGCCAAAAAAGTCATTGGTATATGATCTCTCCAGTTTTCCATTTTTATCAATAAGGTTGCAGTCGGGTTCAACATGGAATTCTTCTCTGTGACAGTCATAACGCCTGTAAATGTTCCACCCCAACTCTTTGCCATTTTTAGGATCAGGAAAAGGAGCACCCCCCCACCAGGTAGGACCAATAAGAACATTATCTTTTCCCACCTTGTACTTGTCTGCATTTTTATCTGAAAATTCCAGATACCCTTTTGGAGATTTATAGTCGCCCTTTTTCACTATAGGCATGGTAATCCAGCCATTCTGCAGCCCATTTATATAGTGTTTGAATAAAACCGACGTAAGTAACCTTTTAAGTTCGGGAAGGTAAGTTTCATAGTTTTTCCCGGTAATGACCGTACCTGGTTTTATTGTCTTAGCCCATAAAATACAGTTAAAATTAAGAAAAATAAACATGCATAATGTTACTAAAATTCCTTTCATTACCCCCTCCAGGTAGTTTAAAATAAGTAATGCAGTTTTTAAATAGATATTAGTTTCCTTTTTATTATGCTCTGACCTTTGCAAAACATCATTTTTTGCCCAATTCCTGCGTCAGTCTCAAATTTTAATCCCCGAAATACAGGAGGATTAAAATTTAATACCCATTAAATTGCAAATGAATTGAGGTGTATATTATGAAGCAAATTCCATACCATTTTTTAAATAGAAAAGGGCACTGATATAAAAGCCGCATTATCCCGCTTTTAGTCTGTTATCTCAACCGATTCAGCAGGTAAATTTTTATTTTTCCACTGAATAAAAATCTATTTAATGATATAAGCCAAAAAACTGAATGACCTATTATAGGACAATATCTCGATAAAGATTATTTACAAGTGGAGGCACTGGAATGTATTATTATAATACAATGTCTTATATTATGACAATCCCGGAGAATATTCTCTGAGTTTACGATATAGGGTATCCCTTCCAATTCCAAGAATATTTGCCGCTTTAGATTTATTCCCCTGGCATTTAATCAAAACGTGCTTAATAAGATTCTTTTCCATTGTAGATAAAGGTAGAAGTGCTTCAAAGTTGCCTATAAAACTCTCTTTAGGATTTTTTAAATAGTCCGGAACACAATCTATATCAAGCATTGGCCTTCTGGCAACATTAAGCGCCCTTTCAATAACATTTTGCAATTCTCTTACATTCCCGGGCCAGGAATAATCCTTAAGCACCTGGATAAATTCTGATGATACACTCTCTATCTCCTTGCCCATATGATATCCTACTTTTTTTATAAAATGATTGACAAGAATTGGAATATCTTCCTTTCTTTCCCTTAACGGAGGAATATTTAGGTTTAAAACATTTAAACGGTAGTATAAATCTGTTCTGAATTTCCCCTTTTTTACTTCATCCATAATTACCTTGTTTGTTGCGGCAATAATCCTTACATTCATAATAATCGGATTTTTACCACCAAGCCTTTCTACCCAACCTTCTGAAAGTACCCGCAGCAGTTTTACCTGCATTGTCAGGGGGAGTTCTCCAATCTCATCTAAAAAAAGCGTCCCCCCATCTGCAAGTTCAAATTTCCCTGGATGGCCTTCCTTCTTTGCTCCGGTAAAGGCTCCTTTTTCATATCCAAACAGAATACTTTCAAATAATTCCTGGGGAATTGCGGAACAATTTAATGAAATAAAAGGACCGTCACTCCTATGGCTTAAATTATGAATACTGTGGGCAAAAAGTTCCTTGCCTGTGCCGCTTTCACCTTCAATAAGGACGTTTGAAGGAGTTCTGGCAGCCATTACAATTTGATACCTTGCATCTTTTATTCTGCTACTTTCTCCTAAAATATCTTTTAGGGTATAGCGCGCCTGTGAAGATATTATCTTTTCAGCTATTTTCTTTATTCTTTTGATATTTTTAAGCAATATTACAACACCTACTGCCTCTTTATTTTCACCCTCGATAAGCTTTATGGATGCTATAAATCTTTTTGTTCTCCCTTTTGAAGTAATATTAATTTCATCATCACTTAAAATATTTCCACTTTTTAAGGTCTTATCAATTAATGCTAAAAAGTCCGGTTTTGCCTGTATCTGCCGGTCTATGTTCTTAAATTTTATATCATCTCTTTTTAATGCTAAAATTTCCTCTGCCGCCCTGTTAATTTCAAGTATCTCCCCTTTTAAATTGGTGGTGATTAAACCGTCCGACATGGAATCAATTGTGGCGTCAAGTTCTTTTATATAAAAGTTTAGCTCTTCTAACACGGCATGTTGTTTCAAGTCATTCTCTATTGCCTTTGACGCCGCAATAACCATGCCTAATGTATGAGCGTGGGGGTTCAAATTCCAGGAGGCAATCGCTATACTTCCTAAAAAATCCCCCTTTTCATTATGTATAGGCGCATGGGAACCGGATATGCCTGAAAATACTTTACAGTAATACTCCGGGCCGATAATCTGAAGTGGTACCTTCAATTTTGAGACAAGAGAAAATCCGGAAGTGCCGACATATTCTTCAGCCCAACAGCATATATGCTTTAATTGTTCATCAAAATCCTCGGCTTTTCCGGCATAATGGATAGTATAACCGTTCCTTGAATATAAAACCACTACATTTCTTGTCTTTTCCAGAACCTGATATAAATTTTTCATAAAAGGCTCTGCCAATTTTATCAATTTAGCATTATCTTCGATTTCCTTTTCCTGCCTATCTTTCACGGTAAAAACAGAATCCGATACCCTGTATGGATTTATCCCCATCCTGTAACACTCTTTCCATGACTCGGCAATTATCGGACGCACCACACCCTTTTTTAAGACACCTGTTTTTATAAACTTTTCCCTTGCATCAACTATCTCTTCCGGCAGGATTTTCTCACTTACTGGATATACTTTCATTTTGTCTTTTTATTGCTCTATTTGCAAGCCTGTCGGCAAAATAATTTTTATCTCTTTTGATGTGTGTTATTTCATAATACTTAAATTTTTTAAGTAATTCCACTGCCTTCTGGTATAAAGATTTTAAAATAAA
>JAXHUS010000542.1:0-2026 GCA_034189305.1 Thermodesulfobacteriota bacterium
CGTCAGCCGACCACAGATGGACCTCCAGCGGAATTACAGGACAACTCCACCAGAAAGTCCACATATCCTGCTCTTGTGGTAAATGCTGAGATGGATGCATTAATGGCTACGTTAACACTTGATAAATGGACAGGATTGAAGAATTCTTCCTTTAGAATTGGTTATTCCAAGGCATTTCAGGATATTGCCTCGGTTTTTACCGAATTTGACCTGGATGATACCCGTGCCATACCGTTGATATTCGAAACCCAGATTCCCGGTTTTGACAATTCTCTGTTCATGTTCGCCTATGCCAGAGTCATGGATCTTCCTTCCATCCGGCAATTTCCCGACTTTATGGTGAGGAAACAGGTTAAATCAGTAGGGGATTTGGATTTGCTATCCGGTCACATCCAGTTGAATAATGTAAGAAATAGCGGAATAGACTGCTTCTTCTCCTGGGCCCATTCCCATGCCGATACTTCGTCCCGAGGCACCCGTCTTGTAAGTGGTCAGGAAATAGGATTATTCGGCGACAATTTAGGGGGCGGATTAGGAAAAGACCGATGGGGCTATGCTGTTTATACCGGTTTTAGATATACACTACCATGGGATAGCTTAAAGAATCCTAAGATAGGCTTTGAGTACAATTACGGTTCCAAGTATTGGTTGGGTCTGTTTACAGGAGGCAGTGATGATCCCATGCATAAACTCATGGTTAATGGTAATGCCATTGATTTCTATTACATCCAGCCTCTTCATATCAAACATACTTTTATGAGGTTCGGATACACCAGGGCTAACTATGACTATTCACCTGATTTTGGTCCTTATGGTGCCCGTGAAAGTGTTGACAGAATAATGAGAAGTTTCTATTGCCTGCTGGATATACGGTTTTAGACTATAAAGGACAGAAGCCAAAAGGTTATAAGGCGCAAGATTAAACTTAGCGCCTTATACCTATATTAACATCCTTGAGCAGGCATAAATTTTCCATAAATTTTAGTAGAAAAGGAGAACGACCATGTCCAAATTGAAAATTTTTCACAGCAAAATTTTAAAAATGAATTTGAGAAAGAAGACACTGGCAGGATATATTGCTGTAATTGTGTTAATTATTTTTATTGGCGCTATATCAATTACCCAGTTCACCTCTTTAAAGAATAAAACTGAATATCTGACGGAAGATGTAGCGGCTAAAGTACAGCTGGCCGGAGAAATAGAAAGCGCCATACTTTCTATGAGAATTTCCGTGGAGAAATTTATATATAAAAATAGAGAAGAGGATAACATTGCCGCAGGGGAAGATATAAAGAGAGTGCTAAAAGTACTGGAAAATGCTGATAAACAGATTAAGGATGTTAAAGAGGCAGCAATTTTGAAAAAGATAAAAGGGTTGACAAATGAATACATAGAAAAATACAAGAATGTTGTAATCAGATTCAAGGCAAGGGGTGATAGTAAAAGTGAACTGTCTTCCATGGGGAATAAGATTCAGGAAGAATTGGAGAAACTATCTATAGGGGATAATAATAAAGAAATTGCTGATATAAGCGTTGATTCGCATAAAGCCTTTTTGTCAGCCAGGATCAATATGGAAAGTTATTTTTTAGATTATAATTATATATATTCATCTAAGGCAAAGGAAATCTTAAGCGGGATTTTAACAGATATGGAGGAAGTTAACATAAAAGAGCTTGAAGATACAATCTTTTCAATAGAGGATTATATAGATGCCTTTGAAGGTCTTATATCTGTCGTAAAAAAGATGGATAAAGAGATTAAAGATACTGTCCTGCCTTTAGCTCCGAAGATAGTTAATCTGGCAAAGGAAATTTCTGCCTCTGGCCGGGAAGAAATGAATAATGCCGGGATTGATGTAGAGAGAAAGGTCGGCAATACTAAAAATGTAATTTTAACTATTGTTGCCTTTACTATTTTTTTAGGGCTTGGTATAGGATTCTTATCTGCAAACCAGATCGTCAAACCCATATCAAAGGTTGTGGCCGGTCTTAAAGACATTGCGGAGGGGGAAGGAGATCTTACC
>JAXHUS010000543.1:0-3294 GCA_034189305.1 Thermodesulfobacteriota bacterium
GAGGGATACCAGGGTTCTTCCGAGGTAGGCCATCTCAACATAGGTGCTGGAAGAGTTGTAAAACAAGAGTTAACAAGGATAAATGATACGATAAAGGACGGATCATTTTTTAAAAATTCCAATTTTCAAAAGGCTATTAATAATTGTCGGGCAAATAATTCATCAATTCATATAATGGGTCTTGTTCAGGATGAAGGGGTTCATTCCCACCAGGATCATTTATTTGCCATTATGCAATATGCCGGTCAACAGGATATTACAAAATTATATATCCATTTTTTTTCCGATGGAAGAGACACACCGCCGAGAAGTTCATTAGAATTCCTTCGTGTCTTAAATGAGAAGATGAAAGAATACGGGATAGGCAAAATTGGCACTATAATGGGCAGGTATTATGCAATGGATCGGGGAGAGAATTGGCATTTGACAACCAGGGCTTACAATGCCCTCACAAAAGCAGAAGCCATCAGGGTTGATAGTGCGGAAAAGGCAATAACAGAGGCATATAATAATGAGAGGACACCTGACGGCAGCGAAATGTGTGATGAATACATACCCCCTGCTGTTATAGGCGATTTTCCAGGAATAAAAGATGGTGATTCGGTTATTCACTTTAATTACAGGCAGGACAGGGCTATTCAACTAACAAAAGCTTTTATAGAAGATAATTACCCTGGAGAAAGGTGGAAAAAACTGTCTATTATCTATTGTGGACTTACAAGGTATTATGATACCTTTCATTTTAATATATTGGATGCAATGGATGAGAGCAAGGGCATGGAAAATCTTTTGGGAGAAATTTTAAGTAGAAATGGCTTGAAGCAACTTCGAATATCTGAAACACAAAAATTCAGGCATGTAACTTCTTTCTTTAACGGGAAGCTTATTGATCCCTTTGAACAAGAAGAACGAATTGAGATTAAGAGTATTTATGATCCTGCAACATTTGCCATATACCCTGAAATGAATGCATTTGATGTCACAGAAGCGGTAATCAGGGAAATAAATTCCAACAGGTTTTCCGTTATCGTTTTAAATTTTGCGAATTGTGATATGGTTGGACATACAGGTAATTATAAGGCTGCAATAAAGGCGGTTGAGATTGTAGACGAATGTGTGGGCAGGGTTGTAAAGGAAATACTGGCACTGGGAGGAACTGCATTGGTTACGGCAGACCATGGAAATGCCGAGGAAATGATAGATTTCAGTACCGGCCTGCCCAAGACATCCCATACAACGAATCCTGTAGAATTTATTTATATTGCCAGGGATTATGAAAGAATACGGCTGAAACCTGAAGGTATATTATCAGATATAGCCCCCACAATTTTACATTTGCTCGGGATTGACAAACCAAAGGAAATGACCAGTGAATGTTTGTTAATGGAGTGAAAATATTTTCAACTATCAACAATCAAATGACATTACCTATTTATTTTGTAATGTCTAAATCGAATGTTTGCTCAATCCATCCGTGGCTCTTCCAGTGATTATAATCCTTTGAGAAAACAGTGTCCTTATAATAGAGAATAAGATCCCTCATGCCTCTCTGGAATTGGATGCAGTCATTCGCCCTCGGGTATCTTCTTTTTTCCTTTATTGCCGTATATAGTTTTTTTGCAAGTTCATCCAGCTCTTTCCAAACAATATCCTTTTCTAAGAATTTTCCCGGAAGGGAAGCCAGACCGCAAACTTCACCAACTGTTTGCGCCCCTAAAACCCGCAGAAAAAAGTTCATATAATATGCCGTTTCCATGTCGCCAATTCCCGCTGACGGACAAACGCATGCCCCGTATTTTTCCTGAAGACAGGGGCTGTGCATCCATGGCCAGCACCTGTCTATTAAGACTTTCATCTGGGCTGAAACAGAAAGAACATAACATGGACTGCCCAAAATAATTCCTGAAGCTTCCTTCATCTTTTTTTGTACGGTAATTATATCATCATCAAGGGGGCAGACCCCTTTAGTTACACATTTTGCACAGCTCAGACAGAATTTTATTTCAAGCTCGCAAAGATTGATCATCTCGGTCTGAGCTCCCAGATTATCTAAATATTCAAGCATTCTTTCCAGCATCCGGTATGTATTACCGGTCCGTTTATGTGGACTCCCGCATATTGCAATAATCCTCATAATAAGTCCTTATTAAAATTAAGTTACTTAAGTTTTTTAAATAATAATTTCTATTAAATTAAGTAAAAAAGTGATCTATCCTATGTTGCATTCAAAAGATTTCCTTCTCACTGTCAGATGAGACGCCTGACCAGCTACGATGGTACGACAGGCGTCTTAATTGTCTCTATTAAGGTAAAAATAAATGCTATCTGGTATAAAACGTAAAGTGCATAAGGTTATTTCAATGAAAGTTCCTATTTAATAGACTTATATGTTTAGCACAAAAAATTTGATTTATCAAAAGCAATGTTTGATTTGTCGACCTTTAATTCTCGATGGAAAAGATTTTCTTAATATACATTTGTCAGCGGATCTTTACTATTTTTTTTCTTCAAGATGTCCTCTTTTGAAATACATAAATAAAATAAAGATCATTTTTAAAATGGCTTAACCTATTGAAATTATTGAATAAAAAGATTCAAACTTGGGCATTTAGTGCCTTTTTATTGCTTTTGGGTATTTAGACTGTTTGTTTGGAATTAATTTAACTTTTCTTGCAACATTTTCTTTTATGATCCCCTGCCCTACTGGAAAATCAAGCAACCGCCTTAATACGTGTAAATCTTGGTTAATCGTATTTGGAGCCCTACCCGAATTTATCCTGTAATTTTTGAATTCTTCTATTTTTGTTTCTGTGATTTCTGCAATATCAACATTCCCAAAATAAGATAATATTCGTCTAAGCCTTTTAAGGTTCTCTTGGCTTGTGTAAGGCATACAGTTAGCCTGACTGTACTGCTCATAAGCATTAACGTAATTGTTTAGGGTAACTCCCCCGGCACCCGAATCTGAAACAAAAGATTTATATTCCTGCTCATTGATGTATTTATGATTTAAGGCATATAGAAGTTTGTCTTTAGTTATTTCTCTTCTCTTGGCTGCCTGCTCGATAATTGTTATTTCTCCGAGTGCTCTTTTTGCCTCAATTTTTGCCTTATAGTATTTTGTCTTTTTTTTTATTTGTCCGTTTGGTAGGTAGAGTTTGTAGATTATGTAGTATTTTCGCCTGGCATCATGGTAGAGGGAGGGCATTAATTATTTAAGGA
Organism: Thermodesulfobacteriota bacterium; assembly: GCA_034189305.1. Taxonomy (GTDB): domain Bacteria; phylum Desulfobacterota; class WTBG01; order JAXHUS01; family JAXHUS01; genus JAXHUS01. Next base: position 3,223 of record JAXHUS010000543.1, read on the forward strand.
AAGAAGTAATAATGATACAACTTTTTATGAATGTTATAATAATATAGGCAATAATAGAGCCAATAATACCTG
>JAXHUS010000544.1:0-7261 GCA_034189305.1 Thermodesulfobacteriota bacterium
TTTGATAAGTCTGAAGAGGTTTTGATTTTTAGGGTTTGAAAATATTTTTATAAGATTTTATAATAAAATATTAATCCGTTATGTTAATCTTAATGTCAATGAAAAATTTTCCTTTGAGGAGGTTTTATTTCAGTAATATAATGATTTTTAAAATCTTAACGGAGGGTAGGTAGATATGTTAAAACACAGCACTATAATTTTAAGTTCGTTGATTTTAATTTTGACAGTATTTGCCGCTATAGTGCTCTGTGCTGACAGCCTACCGGCTGAATCTGTTGATCTATATGTTGAACAGGCAAGCAAATATTTTTTAGAAGGTAGGTATAATGACGGAATTTCAGCAGCAAAAAGTTCTGTAGATCTAAATCCGAATGATCCACGGGGCTATAACTTTTTAGTTGCGAACTACGCAGGACTTGGAAATTATTATGACGCTATTAAGGCAAGTAAAAAACAATTAGAGATTATAGAAAGTAAGGGTATCTTTGATGTTAACATTGTTACTCGACATGCGGCCCTTTTGGAAGTCGGTTTTAATCACGATAAGGCTATTGCATTTTTGAAAGCATATCGCAAAAGGTTTCCCAGGACCATAAGTACTTCTATTGAGGGTTTGAAGAAAGCGAAAGTTAAAAAGGCTTTTTATTATCCATACTTCAGACAGCCTTAAAAAAAGAATGACTTTGCATAAAAAAAGAAGGGAGTGCGGATATGCATTTCAAAAGGAAGGATAAATATTTTTATTTCTTTATTTTTCCAATAATTCTTCCAATAATTTTGTGGATATCATCAACAGCAATTGGTGGAAATCCTGAAGGAGTTTATTATGGCAGTGAAAATACTAATATTTTCTGGTTTGTTTTAATATCTGATACTCATGTTGGGAATCCTTTTACTGTAAAAGATAGAAAGCATATAAATCAATTTTTATCAGAAATAGATATTATAAATCCTGAAATTATCATAGCTACAGGCGATTTAACCGATCACAGTCGGTGTAATCCTATAACCGGCGGCAAACCCTGTAATCATATTAGAGAATGGAATGAGTATAGGTTACTATTTATTAATAGAGGAGGTATGACCATTGACATTTATTCTGATGCTCCTGGCAATCATGACCAATACTGGAATGATGAACCATTAACCCTTTATATTTCTAAGTCGGTTCAAGGTAGAGCAACAAGCCAGACACAGCGCTCATGGGTTTACATGCCGGTTTTTGGCAAGTATCATTTTATTAATATAGCTACCCCTCATCCTGATTATACTGTTCCTTTTTTTGACTGGCTTGCTGGCAATCCTGCGGAACTTGGGGAAGATGAAATCAATTTTATTGAGGGGGAATTAAACAGTCATAATGATGCTAATCTTACCTTTATATTTGGGCATCATTATATAGACAGTTTGATAGTAGGAAAAGATGATTTTATTTCATTACTTCGAAATTATAAGGTCTCCCTTTATGGTTACGGACATACGCATAATTATGCTGCAAATATTAGAAATAATCTATTGAATCTTAATGTTGCTTCTTTATGGGATAGCAGCCATTATGCTATTGTTGCAGTTGACAATGACGGTATTTCTGTCACTCCTGCCGTCATAGATCAATGGCCGGTTGTTCTCATAACAGCACCTATAGATAAAAATCTGGGGGGTACTAACCCGTATACATATAAAATTCCTTTTTCAATCTGTAATCCAATCAGAGCTCTGGTCTTTGATGAAAGTCAGGTTACGCAAGTTCAGTACAGAATCGATGGTAAGGATGAATGGTATTCAATGTCGAAAGTTCGTCTTATTGGCGGGTCTAATTCTTATTTGTGGGAAACAAAAGAATGGGATACAACCCTTTTAGGGCAAGGGGATCATACCCTTGAAGTTCGCGCTATCGGTTCGACCATAAGATCAGATATCATTAAATTTGAAATGAACTAAACTTGACCCCGTTCCAATATCAGAGGCCCCTCTATTGTATTGGTTGTTAAATAAGATACCTCCTAAAAGTTATGAAAGAAAGGCATTGGAGGTCTTTGTATGGGGAAGAAAGACAGTAAACGCCCTGAAGATTTTAATTTTGCCAAGCCTTACATAGTATGTTTTTTAATGTTCGAAATTTCTCAGGGGAAATGTTAGTTTTTTATAAAATAGAATTGAGTAATGGATTATAAAAAAGTTATTTGAGACATAATGAAAACTCTGATGATCCTTGGGAGCATAAAAGGGAATAAAAATCTTTATTGAAGAAAGGAAAAGAACTATGAAGTGGAAACAGTTTTTGACTCCTGTAGAGTCAATGGATACAAATGAGGCAAGGGCATTTATTGCTGATCATAAGGAAGGGACGTATACTCTCCTTGATGTACGCCAGCCAGGAGAATATGAAAAGTATCGAATCCCTGGAGCCACATTGATTCCTACTCCAGAACTCCCCAATCGTCTGGGAGAATTGTCCAGGAATAAACCCATTATAGTGTATTGATATGCGGGTGGACGCAGCCGTGTTGCTGCACAATTATTAGCTGGACAGGGATTTAGTCAGGTTTATGATCTCAGGGGAGGAATGAAGGCATGGCATGGATATAAGGCTTCTGGACCAATGGAGGTGGGCATGGTCTTTTTAAAGGGTGACGAGACACCTTCCAAGATCATTATATTAGCATATGGTTTAGAGGATGGATTGGGCAGTTTTTACAGGGCAATGGCTTCAAAGATGACGGACAGGGATGTTGAAGGTATATTAATGAAACTGGCAGCTATTGAAGTTTTTCACAAACAGAAATTATTTGAATTGTATCGTGATAAGAACCCGGATGTTGATGATATAAAGACCTTTGAGACTAAAATTGTGTCTAATGCTATGGAGGGAGGTTTGAGCACAGAAGAGTTTTTAGAACAGAACAAGTCAGCAATGGAGACAGTTGTAGATGTGCTTAACATAGCCATGATGATAGAAACCCAGTCATTGGATCTATATTTGAGATATTCCCAAAAGAGTTCGGATAAAAGGACAAAAGCTATTCTATTTGATTTAGCCGAAGAAGAAAAGGATCATCTGAAAGCCCTGGGTGATATGATTGAAAAAAAGATTCCAGAAGAAATGAAGTAAATATTTTATATACTTTATTGATGAAAATAAAACGAATAAATGTTACTCACCAGGGAGTGGCACTTATTATTGAATATGACAAAAAGGTCTATGAACCCGGCTTACTCACCCGCACGCTAAGTGATCTTATGGAGGTTATGCCCGGAGATCGGGTTATCGATGTAGGATGTGGCACAGGATATTTGGGAATTATGGCATCACTTCTGGGAGCATCTGAAGTAATTGCTATTGATCCCTTACCGGAAGCCGTTATATGGACACAGCACAATAGCCGGGTAAATGGAATCAATAATTTAACAGTAATACTGGGGGATGCCCTTGATCCTGTTGAAGATGGGCGTGCGGATCTAATCTTAAGTTTACCTCCCCAGATGCCGTATCCCACAAATTTTAATCGGTGTCGTTACGGAGGGTCTGATGGGACAGATGTAATTTTGAAGATAATCAAGCAGTCAAGCTTTATTCTAAAAAATAAATGGGCGCGATTATTTTTAGTACATTCAGCACTGGCACACCCGGCTAAAATCAGAAATGCTTTTTTGCAATGGGGATTTAGATGGGAGGTTATAAAAACAGTAGAAAAGGAACTTGATCCTGATGATCTTAATAACCTTACCCCTCGCTTAACTGATTATTTATTGTATCTTGCAAAGCTGGGGATTGTTGAGATCAATAAACGGGATGGGCATTACTATTATCCTGTCTGGTTTTATCGTGCATTTTTGTGAGTATATATGAAACCGAGAATCCTCATCATTGTTGATGTACCTGGATGGGCATTGGAACGAACAGCAGATAATGTGATTGCCCGATTAAAAGATCATTATAGTTTTGAAAAAGCTTTTAATATAAATGCTGTAGAAAAAATCCGGAATGGACATTTTGATCTTCTTTATATAAGTTACTGGCGACAGTTCAGGGATGCAAATATCAAGGAAAATTGTCCCCCCAATACTGTGTCTGGAATTCGAAGTCATTTCAAATGGGATGGCTGCATGGGTCTTCCCCCGTCTCCTGAGGTTATAGAATCTTTGCAAAAGTTTGTTGCTTTGAATGTTCCTTCCCTTATTCTCTATGATATTTTCAAAAACCTCCATCCGGCTCTGTTTCATACACCCCATGGAGTTGACCACCTTGTCTTTCATCCCGGTTCAGATGATCCATGTAATTCTCCCCAAGGAAAGCTTGTAATAGGTTGGGCGGGTTCGAAAACAAACCATCCTGGCAAGCGGGGAATTGATGATTATATACTACCCGCCATAAAAAGTATTTCAGGAGTGACATTTAAAATAGCTGCCCGTGAAATAAAATGGCGTAATCAGGAAGAGATGGTCGATTTTTATCAAAGCCTTGATGCATATATTTGTTCCAGTCGAACTGAAGGGGGGCCTCATCCTCTATTGGAGGCTTCATCCTGTGGTATTCCGGTCATATCTACAAAAGTAGGAATTGCCCCGGAACTTATTGAGGAAAATGTGAATGGAATTCTAATTGAACGAAGTGTACCAGCTATCCGGGATGCAATTATTCGACTGAGGGACAATAGGGAACTTAGGCTTTTTATGGGCAGGCAGGCCAGAAAAACCATTGAAGAAAGATGGACATGGGATATACAGGCTCAAAATTATTACCCCTTTTTTAATTATGGCCTTGAACGAATTAATAGGTAAATATATGGTTAACAGATATCTTATTGTCAATGCTGATGACTATAATACGGACAGGGAGAGGAACAAGGGCATTTTGCAGTCGTTCAGGGAAGGGATTGTTACCAGTGTATCAGTAATTGCCAATCTACCATGGGAAGAAAAAGAAATAAAGGATTTAAAAAAGGTGGCTGGCACCCATGTGGGTATTCATTTAAACTTATCTAAGGGATTGCCCCTTATAAATCAAGGAAAAACCCTTACCTCCACAGATGGTCAATTTTTTATAAAACAAAAAGCATGGCGAAGGGCAATGCTTAATATGTATGATTTAAAAGAGGTTGCGATGGAGTTCTCTGCCCAGATCAATAGACTGAAAGAATTGGGATTTACTCCCGACCATATAGACGGAAATAACCATATTCATGTATTTCCTGGTATTGCCCCCATTGTTGCCCGGATAGCAAAAGATTATAATATACCTAAGATACGTCTCCCTTTAGAATCATTTCAATCCTGGAAAAACTATGTTAAACAGGGCGCCATTAAAAAGTATTTCATCGGGGGATTATCAAAAAGTGCTTCCCTGGTTTTTAAAGCATTCGGTTTGCGTTTTCCCGACCACTTTTCAGGGATTCAATTTCCCCGTGTTTCAGATATGGATTCAATAAGGGCTTTTATGAAAAATCTTCCTGAAGGCACTAATGAACTTATGTGTCATCCGGGATACAATAATCATTCCGATAACGACTTTTCAACAGGGGAACGTGAGCAGGAATTGTCTATCCTGACACATCCTGCAGTCCTTGATGACATAAGACATTATAATATTAAACTTATTTCCTATGGGGGACTTTAATGACAATACGTATAGCCCTTGCAAGCCCTTTTACCCTGCCTTTTTATTGTGGAAACAGCATTTTGGCAGATCGCCTGAAAAAGGGATTACATAGCAGAGGTTATCATGTCTCTCTATTTAATACTTCAGAAAACAAACCAGCGCAGGCAGTAAAATTTTCACCCCATATTATTCACAGCTTTAATGCACAACGGCCTTACAAATGGATAACGCAGTTCAGGGATCTTTATAAGATACCATGGGTGATTACCCTAACGGGAACAGATTATAACTCATGGGTTGGAACTAAAGATACACCATTTCATATACAAAAGAGCCTGGAAGAAGCAGATGTCCTGGTGGTTTTTCATGGTGAGGCATTACATATACTGGCTGATTCCTTACCACAGTTGAAACACAAAATTAAAATAATCCCCCAGGGGATTTCCCCGTTGACAGAAGATCATAATATAGCTGCAACTCGAAAAAAATACAGAATCCATGCGGATCATATAGTATTTTTGATGGTATCCGGCATTCGTCCCGTAAAGAATATCCAATGTGCAATTGATGCTTTTTATCAGATTGAGAATCATATCCCAAAGGTTACCCTGCTCCACGTTGGACCTGTTTTTGACAGAGCTGAGGCGGACCGTGTCCTTTATCAGGGTAAAAAGGCGAAATGTTTTCGTTATCTTGGCGAGCTATCTCCAAAGGATATACGTGAATTAATGGGAGCATCGGATGTATTTTTGAATACTTCATTTCACGAGGGGATGTCCTGTGCAATTTTGGAAGCAATGGCAGAAGGTCTTCCTGTATTAGCAAGCAATGGGGCTGGAAACCGATCATTAGTTCAAGAAGGAATCAATGGGTTGTGTTTTCCTGTGGACGATAGAAAGGCATTGGTCCATTCGGCAATAAGACTGGCACGTGATTCCCTATTGCGAAAGAATATGGGGAAGGCCAGTAAACATATCATAGCTGATTACCATTCTGAAAAGAAGGAAATGGATCTTTACGAAGATATATATAAAAGGCTACTCCAAAAGAAGTAAATAAGGGAATTTGAGGGGATTTAGACCCTCTTTCATGGAAAAACTAACAAGGTAAATCTTTTAGCGTTAAAAAAGGAGTATAATTATGGCCAGATTTATTCGGATCTTATCCATTGATGGAGGTGGAATCAGGGGGATTATTCCGGGTCAGGTGTTGATTTTACTTGAGCAGAGATTAAAAGAACTTGCAGGAAATCAAGACACAAAAATTGCAGATTATTTTGACTTTATAGCAGGAACCAGCACAGGTGGAATATTGACCTGTATCTCCCTTTGTCCGGATTTAGAAAAAAAGCCCATAAGACCGCGATTTTCAGCTGAAGAAGCCGTGGAACTATACTTAAGGATTGATTCTGAGTTACTTTATGCTAACGGTGAAATGGATGATGCATCCATTGAAAACATTCTTGCCCTGCAACAGGATGGAACCATAATTGCTGAAAAATTCGATGAAGCATTGGATTCTTTCATTCATTTTCTAGTGGAAGAAGATGGTTAGAGTCATTTTAGTTCGGGAGGTTTTTTTATGCCCCCTTTTAAGGGCATATAATCAAACCACAGCATCCGGTTATAATTGACTTTTAAGCTATGTACCTTTAAATTTTTA
>JAXHUS010000545.1:0-5739 GCA_034189305.1 Thermodesulfobacteriota bacterium
ATAAAAAATCTTAAAATCAATGTCATATTTCTAAATAAAACTTCAACTTTACAATTGATATAAAAATTGATAATGTAACGTTATTAACTCGGTTAAAGAAGCCTGAACCGCAACAACTTACAATTATCCAAAATAAAAAATACCATATTTATGGATAAAATAGAACTTGTTTTTGCAACCAGAAATTTTAATAAGTTAAAAGAGATCAGGACTATTTTTAAAGATTCTATGTTTAAAATTCTGTCCCTTGACAATTTTCCTGAAATACCTTCCTGGCATGAGGATGGGGAATCATTTGCTGAAAATGCTATAAAAAAAGCAACGATAGTAGCTAAATATACTGGAAAATATACCATAGCTGATGATTCAGGATTAGAGGTAGAAGCTTTAAATGGAAGGCCCGGCATTTATTCTGCTCGCTATGCCGGAAAAAATTCTGATGACAAAGCAAACAATAATAAACTTATTAAGGAATTAAAGGGTATTCCCCAGAATAAAAGAGACGCCATGTTTCGCTGTGTTATTGTTGTGGCATCTCCTGATTGTAAATATTGTCTTGCTGAAGGAACATGTAAAGGAAACATCATAGACATTCCAAGGGGTAAAAATGGATTTGGTTATGATCCGATCTTTTTTATACCAGATATTAAAAGGACAATGGCTGAACTTTCTCTTTCAGAAAAGAACAAAATTAGTCATCGTGCATTAGCAATAAAAGAGTTAAAAAAAATCTTACCTGAATTTTTAAAGAAAACATTATAAATGTCGTTTTTTATTAATCAATTAAGTATTAATTATTTGACAAAAATAAGTAAGAGATATTATAATTATAATTTTATGTAGATGACTGTCATGGGAGCCGTTAGCTCAGTTGGCAGAGCATCTGACTTTTAATCAGGTGGCCGCTGGTTCGAATCCAGCACGGCTCATTAAAGATTGTCCCCATCGTCTAGCCAGGTCAAGGACACCGGCCTTTCACGCCGGCAACACCGGTTCAAATCCGGTTGGGGACGCTTCAAAAACAAGGGGGTTTCAAAGAATCGATATGACTTTGAAACCCTTTCTTTATTTTACAGATTTTTAAAAATTTTCTTGAAAAAATATACTGAAAAGTTAATGATTTTTATTCGAATAAAAATAATACAGGTCTTATAATGATAAAAAATAAGCAGAAATCAGGAAAAGTCTATTTGGTTGGCGCAGGCCCTGGTGATCCAGGACTCTTTACTATAAAAGGTAAGGAAATTTTAGAAAAGGCTGAAATAATTATATATGATTATCATATAGGAGAAGATATTCTTAATTTTGCCTCACCCCATGCAAAAAAAATATATGCCGGTAAAAGAGGGGGAGAAAGATATATTTCTCAAGAACGAATTAATTCCTTGATGGTGGAAAAAGCGAAGGCCGGTTTTATTGTGGTCCGCTTAAAAGGTGGTGACCCTTTTCTTTTAGGACGAGGTGGTGAAGAGGCATTGTATTTAAAAGAGAAGGGCGTTGAATTTGAAATAATACCGGGAGTTACATCAGCGCTGGCAGTTCCTGCTTATACCGGAATTCCAGTTACACATCGAGGCAAGGCGTCTATCTTCTGCGTAATAACGGGCCATGAAGGATCAGATAAAGAAAGCTCTCATATAAATTATAAAGCACTTGCAGAATTGGGTGGTACTTTAGTATTTTTAATGGGAATAAAAAATATAGATTTTATAACAAAAAGGCTTATGGAAAATGGTTTGGCGGGCAATACACCCGCTGCTGCTATAGAGTGGGGTACTACACAAAATCAAAAGACAGTTTTTACAACACTTGCCGGGCTAAAAAAAGAAATTATAAAAGAAGATATAAACCCTCCCTCTGTAGTAGTAATCGGTGCAGTTGTAGAACTTGCAGAGAAACTTGAATGGTTTAAGCCGCAATGTGAAGAACATGTCCTGGATCTTTCCATGCCAGTGGATATAAAAAAAGAATTTTTTCCTGTCCTTTTTGATTTGTACAGGAAAAGATGTTTGGTGGTGGGGGGTGGCCCTGTTGCAGAAAGAAAAATAAATCTTCTTTTATCTTACGGTGCACAAGTAACGGTAGTAGCCCCCCGGGTCTCTGATATGATTAAAAAGCTTGCAGATACCGGTGAGATCGATCTTATTTTACACAAATTTGAAGAAAAATATCTTGATGGAATATACTGGTTATTTGTTGCTACATCCAACAAAGAAGTACGGGGAAAAATTTTTATGGGAGACAGCAAGAGAAATATTCCTTTAAACTATGTGGATAATCCAAAATTATGTGATTTTATTATTCCAGCTACTGTCAAAAGGGGAGACCTTAAAATTAGTGTTTCCACCTCCGGGTCGGGTCCGGCTCTTGCCGCTATTCTACGACATAAACTGGAAAATATTTTTGGGCCTGAATGGGAAGATAGCGTGGCAGATTTAGCTTCAAAGCGAAAGGAAATATTAGCTAAAGAGAAGGACCCTGTATTGAGAAACAAAAAAATATTCAAACTGGCAGAAAAATTATTGCAGGAATTTAATTTATAAGACTATTAAAGTAATGAATAATCATCTTTTTTCTTGCTTATAAGGTGACTTTATTAGTAGAATTAATTGTTATTAATAATTTTTCATGAAAAGGATAAAAAGGTGGAAAATATTGGTTATAATCTAACAGAAGACCAGATAAGCTTAAAAGAACAGGTAAAAGATATTGTAAATAAATTTGTCTTACCCCGAAAGGAAGAAATTAATAAAAAGGAAGAATATCCGTGGGATCTCTTTAACATTTTTAGAGATGCAGGACTGTTCGGCATATCCCTCCCCTCAGAATATGGAGGCAGTGAAAGGGGCGCCCTTGCATGTGCGATTGTTTTAGAAGAACTTGCAAAAGTATGTACCACTTCAATTCAAATTTGCGGTCAACCTATTCTGGGTTCTAAAATGATCGTAGGAGCGGGAAATCATGAACAAAAATCAAAATATTTGCCTAAAATAGCAAATGGGGAAATAATACCCGGCCTTGCCATGACAGAACCGGAAGCCGGCTCTGATTCGTCATCCCTTCGCAGTCGGGCAGTAAAAAAAGGAAATGAATATATAATAAATGGAACCAAGGTATTTATTACCAATGCCGATGTATCACATCTTTTTACCACCTTTGCCAAGACTGACCCTGAAAAGGGACCAAAGGGAATTTCAGCCTTTATTGTAGAAAAAGGCACTCCCGGTCTTTCAATTGGCAAGACAGAAGAAAAAATGGGAAGCAGTGTAATTCATACATGTGAAGTGGTTTTTGAAGACTGTGTTGTTCCCGCGGAAAATCTTGTGGGAGCGGAGGGTGAAGGCTTTCTTATTGCGGCCAAACTTTTTGGCGAGTCCCGATATATTACCGCAGCCAGAGCAATAGGACTCGCCCAGGGCGTTTTAGACAGTACAATTTTATTTATAAAAAAGAAGAAAATCAACTCCGAAACAGTAAATTCAAGAATAGCGGAAATGGCCACAAAAATTGAGGCTGGAAGGCAATTATTGTACAAAGCTTGCTCTGAAGTGGAAAGAGGGCGCAAGGACTCCCCAATTCATATTTCCATGGCTAAATATTTTTGCTCTAATGTATCCGTGGACGTTGCAATTACAGCCATTGATATTTTAAGCAAGGATGGCTATTCGCAGGAATATCCCATTGAAAGGATGATGTGCGATGCCAAGATTACTCAGATTGCAGAAGGTACTAATCAGATTCAGTGTGCAATAATTGCAGGCGCGATCTCCAGGGGAGAACTAAACCTACAATAAATATCCGGTTCCATTACCATACTGCCGTAAAAGGCATAAAATATATGACATCATAAAAAAATCCGGGACTTAAGCATAAATGATAAATCCCAGATTTTTTTATCTAATTTTCTTTCTTTTATATTATGTATGTGTTATTTTAAAATTTCACGTGCAACTATCATTCTTTGAATTTGAGTCGTTCCCTCAGCAATCTGTAATAATTTTGCATCACGGTAATACTGCGCCATCGGGTAATCTTCCATATATCCATATCCGCCTAATATCTGCAAAGCATCGGTGGCTACTTTAACTGCTGTATCGGCGGCAAAACATTTTGCCATAGAACCTAACTTTACAGCTTCCTCACGATTGCCCCTGTCAATTTCAGCGCATGTTTTATAAACTAAATGTCTTGCCGCCTCAATTTGAATAGCCATATCAGCCAGCATAAACTGAATGGCCTGAAATTTTGCTATTGGCCGTTTAAAAACAATCCTTTCTTTTGCATACTTAATTGCATGATCCAGCGCTCCCTGTGCAAGACCCACCGACCTTGCCGATGTGGCATAACGACTCACTTCAACAGTACGAACCGTCTGTCTATACCCATCTCCTATGTCTCCCATAACATTATCTTTATGAATCCTCACATCGTCTAACTTAATTTCACAGACATGTACAGCTTTGCTTCCCATCTTTTTTTCATGTTTCGGGATTGTTAAACCAGGGGTTCCCTTTTCAATAAGGAAAGCAGATATACCCTTTGTTCCCTTTTCAGGATCAGTTGAGGCAAAAACCGTATACATATCTGCAACATCAGCCAGAGTTGCAAAGCATTTTGTACCATTTATTACCCAGTAATCACCATCTTGAACCGCCCTTGTTTTAATATTGGAAGCATCCGAACCGGCTTCAGGTTCGGTAAGGGCAAAGCAGGGAATGAATTCTCCCGATGCAACCTTTGTCAAATATTTTTGTTTTTGTTCTTCATTACCAACATTCATAAGTACCCTGGGTCCAAGGGAATAAGCCCCTAAAAGGATAGCACAGGAGGCACTAACCTGAGCTATTTGTTCAATTGCTAGGGCGCATTCAAGGGTTCCTGCACCTCCACCCCCATAGTCTTCCTCAATCCCCAGTCCATATAGTTCCATTTCCTTAAACCATTCATGCACCTGGGCGGGAAATTCTTCTTTTTCCTCTAATTCTGCTGCAATAGGTGCAATTCTCTCCTGGGCAAGTTGTCTTACTGCATCTCTTAGCATCTCTTGAGCTTTTGTTAATTTATATACATCTGTCATTTTATCCTCCTAAACTATCTTATTTCAATTATATCAGGAATTAATTTTTTTTAACTCTTTAATTAATTCAGGGATAATCTGGAAAAGATCACCAACAATTCCATAATTTGCCACTTTAAAAATTGGCGCTTCTGGATCTTTATTGATTGCTATGATTAAATCAGACGTCTGCATTCCTACTAAATGCTGAACCGCACCAGAAACACCGCATGCGATATATAATTTAGGACACACCGTTTTCCCTGTTTGCCCTACCTGGCATGAATGAGATTTCCAGCCCGCATCTACCGCAGCTCGTGATGCCCCTACTGCACCGCCCAAAATTTCCGCCAGTTCTTCTATAATTTTAAAATTCTCTGCTTCACCAAGTCCCCATCCACCTGTAACAATAATTTCAGCTTCTTCAAGATCTGCTGTCTGTTTCGCCTCTTTAATCACATCTAAGATTTTTGCCCGTATACCTTTTGAACTTATTTCAACCGGTACCTCTATTAGCTCACCCTTTCTATTATAATCAGGTTCCGGTTTTTTCATAACTTTCGGACGAACGGTAGACATCTGTGGCCGATGGCGAGGACACTTTATTGTAGCCATTATATTGCCACCAAAGGCAGGGCGCGTTTGAAGGAGAAGGCCGCTATCTTCTTCAATATCCAATCCTG
>JAXHUS010000546.1:0-2479 GCA_034189305.1 Thermodesulfobacteriota bacterium
CGAACAGATGAACAGGTATAATGGCTTTTGTTCTGTATGAATCTGAAAATGCAGAACCCTTCAGCTTTTCTTGTAAATAATCTTCAATCACACAACAGTCAATATTAAAGGTCTTTAGATCAATATCAATAAATACAGGTCTGGCGCCAACATATTCTACTACATTTGCCGTTGCCACATAAGTGAATGAAGGAAGCAGGACTTCATCACCAGGGCCTATATCCAGGACTAAAAGGGCCATATGTAAAGCTGTCGTGCAGGACGAAGCAGCCTTTGCAAATTTTGCCCCTGTATATTTACATACACTTTTTTCAAATTCAGCTACCCTGGGGCCCTGTACAAGCCAGCCGGTTTCCAGCGGTTCTATGATCGCTTCTTTTTCGTTTCCATCAAATACCGGTCTTGTCAAAACAATTCTTTGATTATAACTGGTCATTCCTTTTTTTATGCCCTTTCCTCCATTCAATTAATTTTTTTAGTCCATCTTTAAGCTCTGTTTTAGCCCTAAATCCTAATAAATCTGCTGCCTTTGCAGTGCTGCCTATTCTATTAGTTACAAAGGTCTGACCCTGAGGTTCATATTGTGGTTTAAGAGTTGAGTCGGTGAGATCAAGAAGAAGCCCGGTAAGTTCTTTTATTGTGGTTCCCTGTCCGGTTCCTATATTAAAAAAATCATCGGTCACATCAGCCTTTAAGGCTAAAATGTTTGCCCTTGCCACATCATTTACAAACACAAAATCATAACACTGGGAACCGTCTCCATAAATAATTGGAGGAAGTCCATTGTCTATTCGGTCCAGAATTTTCATAATCACAACAACATAAGCTCCTTTATAATCCTGCCTTGGCCCATAGACATTCATATACCTAAGACCTACATAATTTAAACCATACATTTCATAAAATGCTCTGAACAGATGTTCTCCGGCAATCTTAGTAGCGCCGTAAAGGGTCCTATTATTGTACGGATGGGATTCAGTCATGGGAACTTCCACAGCATTACCATAAACAGAGGCTGAGGAAGAAAATATGACTTTCTTAATTTTAGCGTCTATACATGCTTCAATCAAATTATATGTCCCCATAATATTGTTTTCAACAGCTTCCCCTGGATTTTCAATGCATTCAAGAAGCCACGATGCTGCGAAATGAAACACAAAGTCTTTCCCTTTCAAAATTTTCTTCAGTTCCTTCAGGTTTTTAATATCTCCCTCAATCACCTTTACCCTGGAATCCTTAACGGCAGATTGCAGGTTTTCCATACTTCCTCTATAAAAGTTATCAAAAACAACTATTTCTGATATTTCTTCCAGCACTAACAGGTCTACCAGATGCGAACCAATAAGGCCGGCACCTCCAATAGCAACAACCTTTTTATCTTCTAAATCCATCATGTTCTCTCAATTAATTAGGTATTTAGGATCAATTTTTTCTACATTCCTTCAATTGCCTTTAAATATACTTTAATTTTTTCAATAAATTTTTGTGCATCATTTACTATCTTTTCAGCAGTTTCCCTATCCACTGTAATTTTTGAACTATAATCACCTTCTTCTCTCTTTTTCCTGATGTAATTAAATATCTTTCCGAATTCAACCTCAAAGATTCCCGTTTTTATAAAACTTTGAATAAATGCCGCTTCAACACCGGAATGTTTACTTCTTTCTATCTTCTTGTGCAAAAGAAGGGCATTTGTTGTACTAAATATTGCATAGTATGCTCTGTTCACAGCAGCCCTATACCTATTGAGTTCCAGCAGTTCTTTAGCTGTATCCAAATCCTCTGTAGCCCTTTCTATTCTGACACTGATAAGAATTTTGGAGGTCTCTTCCATAAATTAATACCTTCTTTTTTAATCACATTATATAGGGGGTCTTTATACTTTCTGTGCCAATTATACACCATTTCATCCATTACTAAAGAAGATAACACCACATCGTTCTTCAACATAGAACTATAAGAAGCCATACTGATCTCATCCCGGAATTCATTTCCTCCATTTTTAACAATAACCAAAACATCTATATCCGACTCATCATCATAATCTCCTCTTGCCACAGCACCAAAAAGTACTACATCTACAATTCTATCCTTATATTTTTTTTTCAGGATAGTAAGATATTCAGACAACGCATTTATTTGATTTTTCGTCAACCTTTTTTTCATTAAATTTAATGATTATAACTAATTCTCTGGATAATAACGCCTTAATATGATAGAGTTTATCAAAAAAGGAGGAATTGTTCCATGTCTAAAAAGAAAAAGAAGCACATTCGCAGAATTAAAACAATGACCATCGCTGATTTTCAAAAGCAGTTTGGCACGGAAGAACAGTGCTATCAATATCTTCTGAAGAAGCGTTGGCCTGAGGGTTTTGTCTGTTCCAGGTGCCAGGGTAAAGAGTATTACTACCAACAATCTCGTCGTCTTTATCATTGCCGTACCTGTGGCTATCAAGCTTCTTTGACTGCCGGTACTG
>JAXHUS010000547.1:0-2176 GCA_034189305.1 Thermodesulfobacteriota bacterium
CTGCTGTACCGGAGGGGGCGGTGCCTTATCCATGGCTGAATATAAACCCCTGCGGATTGAAGTGGCAAAGATTAAAGCTGAACAGTTAAAAGCCACCGGGGCGGCAATTGTTTGTACATCTTGTCATAATTGTGTTGACGGGTTAACCGATGTTATAAGGGCTTACAAGTTAGGGATGGAAGTAAAGCAGGTGGCAGAGCTGGTTGCGGATGCCCTGGTAATTGAAAAAAAGAAAAAGGAGTAAAAATCTTAAATTTTTATAGAGGTTGAAATGGTAGATAAGAAAAAGGTTAATAATAAGTTAATACAAATTATGCACGGGGATATAACCCTTCTGGAAGTAGATGCGTTTGTTTACAATATAGAAAACAATCTTGCCCTGGGTTCAGGGACAGGCAACGCTATATCCCTTCGGGGGGGGCCCTCTGTTCAAAAGGAATTAGATGAGATAGCCGCAAATAAAGGTACTATTCCCACCGGGCAGGCCATTATTTCAGGGTCAGGACTCCTTCCCTCCAAATATATCATCCATACTATTGGCCCAAAATTTAATGAAGAGGATGAAGATAATAAACTAAAGGAAGCTACCCTTGCCGCCCTTAAACTGGCTGAGGAAAAAGGATTAAAGAAAATTGCCTTCCCGCCTATTAGTGTCGGTTTTTACGCTTTTCCCGCAGAGAAATGTGCAAAAATTATGCTTGATACCATAGAAGCCTATTTAAATGGAAATACTAAAATTGAAGAGATAATTTTCTGTATATTTGATTCGAAACATTACGGTATTTTTAAAGACGCCTTACAATAAATTCACAGGCTTTGACAATAGGTATATATCATGAGTAAAAAAATTTTAATTGTTGATGATGAAGATGAAATGATTTCTTTTTTATCGGCTTTTTTAGAGGATAATGGATTTAAGGTGACTTCAGCGTATGATGGAGACCAGGCATTAAAAATGTTGGAAAGGGAAAAACCGGACCTGGTAACTCTGGATATCATGATGCCGAATAAATCAGGGCTTAAGGTTTTTAAAGTAATGAGAGAGTCTGAAGCCCATAAAAACATACCCATTATTATCGTTACCGGTTTCCATCGAGAAGCCAATCCCCTTGTTGACTTTAAAAAATTCATATATTCCCGTAAGATTAAACAACCCGAAGGGTTTATAGAAAAACCCATAGATAAAGCAGTTCTTCTGTCAGCTGTAAATAAAGCTTTAAAGTGATTGAGAGTTTTGTTTTTAGAATCAGGAAAAGATGAACATAAAGAGCTATTAGCAAAAGTTAAGGAATTTACCAGGAAACATGAGTTATTTTTCCAGGCCATTCCTTCCTATATTTCCGTTCAGGACAGGGATTTCAGAATAATTATAACGAACTCTTTATTTCAAAAAGATTTCGGTGAACAGGTAGGAGAGAAGTGTTATAAGGTATACAAAAACAGAAAGGAGAAATGTAAAGATTGCCCTGTAGAAAAGACCTTTAGAAAGGGTAAAACATATTCAAGCGAAGAAATTATTGTTACTGATGAAGGTAAAGAGGTAAACGTGATTGTATATACCTCCCCTATTTTTGGAGATGATGGAACTGTTACCGCTGTTGTGGAGATGATGGTCAATATAGATAGAATTAAGAAACGGCAAGAGAAAATTGAAAATAGTATGAGGGAATACAGAAATCTTTTTAGCTCGGTCCCATGTTATATATCTATCCAGGATCGAAATTTTCGAATTTTAAAGGCAAACAAACTATTAGAAGATAATTTTGGTGATTGCATTAATAAATTTTGTTATAAGGTTTATAAAAATAGAGAAAAGAAGTGTGAGAATTGTCCTGTAGAAAAGACCTTTAAAGATGGGAATGTATATAATAGTGAAGAAGTTGTTTTAAAAAGAGATGATGAACCTGCAAATGTTATTGTGTATACTTCTCCTGTTCGAAATCGTGAGGGTAAAATTACATCTGTAATGGAGATGTCAACTGACATAACAGAAGTTAAAAGGTTGCAAAAGGAACTGGCAACCCTGGGTATGGCCATGGCAGGGGTAACCCACAGCATTAAATGCATACTGCAGGGTCTGGACGGAGCAGTTTATTTGATAGATAGCGGTCTTAAAAAGAATAATAAGGAGAGGGTAACTACGGGCTGGAAGACTATTAAAAACAACATTCCAAAG
>JAXHUS010000548.1:0-2411 GCA_034189305.1 Thermodesulfobacteriota bacterium
ACCAAATTCACTCTGTAAAGACCTTGCATGAGAGATTTCTTCAGGAGTAAACCATCTACTTAAATCTACTTTTGGATGCTTCCCAACGGCAAATCTTGACTTCAACCAGTATGGAATAGTAGCATCAAAGCCCATTGCCGATCCCATTCCTTCCCCTTCCCCTTCCCCCTCTTCAGTTTTTTCGGTGGGAAAATTAGCTGACCCTTTAATCCTTTCATGAACAATTATATCCCGTGTGGGGTCAACTCGGGTAGAAATAGCCCACATCACATCATCAGCGTTATAAATATCAACATCCTCATCCACTACCACTACCATCCTCAGTCCGAATGAGGAGGCAAAAGCAGTGTTGATAAGGTTTCGCTGATAACCTTCATCCCTTCTTCTTCTTTTATGTACCTGAATTACAAGCCCTCCGAAGCCTTTTAAGGCATCTAAAATATTGACATCAATTACAAGGCCGGGCACGGTGCGGTTTAATATGTCATAGAAGGATGCTTCTCTTAAAATAGAGGTAATATTGTTGCCTTCTATAGAATGGGCCAATGGCGCAAAGAAGATAGGATTATTTCTATATGTCACACCGGTCACCTGAAATTTATAGGTCTTGTATGCTTTTCCCATATATCCTGTATATTCCGGAAAAAAATTTCCTTGATTTATCTTTCCCAGTCTTTCAGCTTCGTCGGTTTCATATACCACCTGGGAGGTATCTATATACCCCTCAATTACCCATTCGGCATTAGCCAGGGCATATGTGTCTATAGTTTTTGCTTTACAGATTTCAATGGGGGAACCTTGAATGCCTCCGGCAATAGCCAGTTCATCCGATCCGGGCGGCATTGTCAGGGGAATAATTCCTCCCCCTGCCGCTGCCCAGATAGCGGGAGAGGCGCATATATTATTTGTAATAGGAAGTTTCCCTTTAGTTTTGCGGGCTTCAAGAGCATGATATTCCACATGGGTTGTAATGTTAATTGAATAACTTCCCCAGTCCTTACCACGGAAGTTAGCCCTGTTAAAAGAAAGATGGGACCCCTTATTATCTCCGGCTATTAATGTATTACCGCCACCCAACATCCTTCCTCCATCTTCTTCAGTAATTTTTGGAAGGGGAAGCATTTTTTGCATATCAATATCTTTAGTAACGATATTTTCCTGACATGGAGGATTTTCCACCAGAATTGGTTTGATATGATTTTTTACAGCTTCTAAGTATTTAAGCTTTAATTTTTTAGGATCTTCTACCCCGAAAATCTTAGCAATCCTTTCCCTTCTGGAAAATATGTTTCCAATGATACTGTTATTGGGATATCCTTTTATATTGGTAAAATGCAAACCAATACCTCCGTCAAAAGCCTTCATTATCCCGGATACCTCATAAATTGGGTCAACCTCTTTTTCTACGGTTAAAACCTCTCCTTCATCTTTTAAATATGCAAGGGTGCCTCGGAAATCAGATATATTTTTTTTCACCATTTTTGTTATCCTCCTTTTATTTACCTTCTGAATCGAGAGAAATCGGGTTCTCTTTTTTCAATAAATGCATTCATTCCTTCCTTCCATTCATCAGATCCATGAAGAAATGTCCATAATCTTACTCCGTGGGTAATGGAAGAATAAAGTAAATCTGATTCAAAATTCATAGAAGTTTTGGCTAATTTTAATGATTGCGGACTCATCCCCAGGAGCTTTTTACACCAGATGTCCAATTCTTCCGGGAGTTTACCTTTCGGAACAGCTTTATTAATCAGACCTATACGATAAGCTTCCTGGGCGTCAATTAGCCGGGCCATAAAAACCAACTCCCTTGCCCTTCTTTCACCAATCATCCTGATGGTCCACTGAGTTGCACCGAACATTGGAGAACTCCCAACTTTCACTTCTGTTACACCCATTTTAGACCCTTTTGTTGCAATAACCAGATCACAGAACATTAGCAGTTCGTAACCAAAACCTACAGCGTATCCATCTACTGCGGCTATTATTGGTTTCCCCATATTTCTCATCGTATAGGCTATCTTAAGGGAAATTCTGGCTTGATCCTGGGAGCTGTCGGAACTTGAGTCCTTAAGCCAGCGGATATCCCCTCCTGAACAAAATGCCTTTCCTCCTGCTCCGGTTAAAACAAGAACACCAATTTCTCTGTCTTTTTCCGTATGTTCCAGGGCGGATAAAATTTCTTCAACAGTCTGTGGCCGAACTGCATTCATCACCTGGGGACGATTTAGTATAATCCTGGCCACGTTATCCTGCTTTTCATAAATTATGTCGTTATAATTCATTCAAATTCCCTCCTAAGTCCATTTTTTACACATTAAAATTAAATAATTATTAAAATTCCAACTCTGTGCTGTTTAAAATAGGCATTCCTGGCGGAGTTGCCTCTACTTCTACCTGTATTCCACAAC
>JAXHUS010000549.1:0-9330 GCA_034189305.1 Thermodesulfobacteriota bacterium
TTTACCACATATACCTTAGCCTGAAGAAAACAGCGTCTTTTTCCCTGAAAAAACCCAGACCGTTATAACTGTGGCTCCCAAAGTAATTGATGTATCTCGTTTCTAAATAGTATCGTTCGCTCCAGGGCGGCTTGTACGTGAATGACGGACATACCATCCCATTCCCCTTTGGATCATATGCTATAATAAGCTCGGGATTATATACGTCCCGGCAGTATCCTGTATTTATCTTAAAGGTGAAATTGGTGGTGACTTTATCTAAATCCGTAAGATAACCGGTTATGTGTAAATCGTCCTCATTTCCCAATATGATGTCCTGAAATATTTGAAATGATGCGAATATCGTTCTGTTGGGATCATCAGGATGTATCAATGGAAAAAAGAAATCTCTGTCGATTCCGAAACAGTAGCTTATGGTGTCCATTTTAACTGCTCCCTTCTCCTCGCCAAATGTAGCGTACGGCTTGTCATGACGGTAGGCAACTTCACCCCTGAATACACAATCCGTCCACCTGTCATCAAAATAGTTCATTGCCATCCCCAGTACATTCTGCCTCTTCCATCTTACACTTAAATTTGGATGGTAGTAGTTTACATCATCATAATATGCATTCCCAAAAGGCCCCTCAACTAACTCGTGCCTCACCTCCCTTGTGGTCCCATGATAGTGAATTACAGGAGGCCCTAAATTGTGCCCGTAATAGTCAGCAAAGGAAAGGGTTACTCGCTTTACCACCGTGGTGAACCTTACCCCCACTCGAGACTGGTCTAAGTCGGACTCAGGCCTCATTACTGTTACATTGGGAATTACCGTGCCAGGACCAAATTGCCCCATAAGGGCTCCTATGTCAGGACCCATCGCCGGGTACAGCTGCGGCTGACTGGTAACTCTCTCCTCCGGATGTATCGCCCATCTCCCTCCCGTTGGCGCTCCCTTGTCCGTCAGGTTCTCATCCTCATCTATCATCGGTACAAATACAAACTCCAAATTGGTGAATGGCGAAAAATCATATATGAATCTCATGGCATATACCGGTAACCTGGTCTCCTCAAGGGGCATTAATGCCGGAGGCGCCCAGCTGCTGTCCTGCGGGTTTATTACGTCTAACAGCCTGAATACGTCCGTCTCCCCCCAGATGATAAATTGCTTCCCTACCCTTAAATGACTCCTCCCCGCTAATGTTAAGTCCAGATATAATTCCCACGGCTCAAATTCCGTCTCATCATAATAATCATCACTAAGGGGCGAAAGACCCATGTCCGCCCTTATGTTGTCCTCCATTTCATAACCAATCTCCTTTGCAAACCTCCCGGAAACAAATAGTTTCGCATCACGGTTGAATGTGAATAAAAATTCCGGAAGCAGTGTGTTCCTGAAACTGCAGTTCCTCCCAGCCTGTTCCTGCCCTATCTTATATCCTGTCAGGTTCTCTAAATACCCCCCAAAGGATATCTCCCCTTCATCTCCTACCCTCCACGTCATCGCCCCACGGGATGTGCTTACTAAAAACATCCCTCCCACTAAAATAATACTCAAAATGAATAAAATCCTTTTCATCTTTGTTCCCTCCTTTTCTTTTTATACGGATTTTTTTAAAAAAATGTGCCCCTGGCAAGTACTTTTGTAGGATCACCCCCTTCCTCGATTAACTTTTAACTGAAACTATATCCATAAACATCACTTTTTTCATAGGAACTTAGTAATATATTTGTATCAAAGCATCAGAAAGTTGTCAACAATATATTACTTTTATTACAATAAAAAAGCCACGAAACTTTCAAGTATTCGTGGCTTTTAATCTTTAGATATTAATCGAAACTTAGAAATACAACTGTGTCCTCAGACCAAAGATTACTATATCTTCATTATCTTCATCCCCATCTAAATTGGTTACGTACTGGATGTCGGGAGTAATATAAAGCTTATCATTTATCTTATAATTATAATAGGCTTCGATCCTGTATTCATCTTCCGGGTCAGCCCCCTTAAATCGTAAAACATCCTCATAATCTTCATTTAAGATAGCAGAACCGACTGCCACGGCAAATACATCTTCAGGTCTGTCCCAGCATTTTCCCGGCAAGGAGAAGCCGACACTCCATGCATGCTCAATACCAAAAAATGCCGGTAAATCATCCGGATCTCTATAAACCATTGCAATATCACCATCTTCTGCCGCAGTATCATCATCTCTATATCCATATCGGCAAAAAAGGATCAGGCCGGACTTTTCACATAACTGCTGATCAAAACTTAAACCAAAACCGAAGCTTTCCTCATCATCTTCACTAATAATTGAAATTCCAAGGGGTGGGAACATTGCTACATCGTCATATTCAACATGTCTTAAATTATTATGCCATCCATAAAAACGGTAGTTTCCAGGAAGGCCGAAAAATTTAGGTTTAACTACAAGTTCTCCGATACTGAACAGATTATTAAATATATCTTCATAATCATCATTTGCATCAAATATTCCCAGGTTAATATCAATTAAAGAGCTTGGGCAAATGGTTAGACGAGCACCTGGTACATAAGTTGCGCCAATAGTCTCCGGCCACTCAACAGCAATATTATTTACAAAGATATCCGCCAGAAACTGAGTTGTTTCATCATTTGCAACGGCATTCTGATCAAAAAAGCGGGCAATATCAATCTTTCCAACAGTAAGCTGCATTTTTGTATTCATATAGGAAAAATTATGTTCATACCATAATTCTGAGACCTGGACATCTGCATCATCTCCCAGGGCATCTGCGTTTGTTCCCGTAAGGCCGGCAACTTCATCCGTTACATTTGTTCCTTCCCCTGCCTCTAAAAACAAATAGGCTTTTCCCTTTTCACCTACAGGTGCCTCAAATTCAATATCTACTGAATAAGAACCATCAATGGGATTATCTCCATCATCATTACCTACAACACCCTGGACTATACCGGTAGCCCCTATATTAATACTGATATCTCCTAATGCCTCGCTCAACTTATTTAAAGTTTGTTTACATGTCTTAACATCTTCTGGTGCTGCTTCTTTTTGGGCTATTTTTCGCTCAAGATCTACTATTTTCGCTTTTAATTTATTTATCTCCTCCATTACTTGCTCAGTGTCTGAAATCCCACCTGCAAAAGCTGAATATGCATATATGCTACTTAAAGATAGTGTCAAATAAAATATTAATAAAATTCTCTTCATTTCCTTTCCTCCATAAATTTTTTTACATTCTCAATTAATTTTTAAAATCCTAAACTTATCCATATTATCCTGTAGAAATTAATATAATAATGTGAACCTGTATCTCACCCCCTTTCTTGATTTACTTTCACTTGAACACACCATAATTTTCAAAACGGACAATAGCGTATACTGCTTTTTTTTAAGAACTTTCATAGTTTCAATAAAACGGGTATTTTGTATCAAAGCATTTTTTAATTGTCAATAAAAAAATATCATTTGTCATTTAATAATTAAAAGGGCATACCAGATTTTAACTTTTAGTTTGACTATTATTTATTTACATTTATTGGCTTTGTAGTTAATTTGACAATAATCCGCTTACACAAAAGATTTACAAATGGTCAGGTTAAAAAATTTTCGAAAGGTATTTAAAAAAAGTTCGAAGGAAATTATTCTGGGTATAAAAAGAAAGATGTTTTAGCCTTCTAAAAAAATATAGAAAAACCCTCAAGACATTTTATTTTCAGAGTTTAGCTCTGCCTTTTCTTATGGAATTCATTCTGCCATTGAGACAACTCAAGAAAAATGATAAATATTAATGCTTTACCCAATTCCATATTTATTCCATCTTTTCCTCACATTTTCTATATCCGCTTCATCAGCAAGGCAGGACGGAGGGTGTTTCATACCTCCCCATTCCTTCCTGGTCTGCCACTCAAAGGGCCATGTAGCATCAAGAAGCACTTTGTCCCATTTTGTTAATATGGTTTTTTCAAGAACATCGGGATCAACTGAGGGATCAAGCCCCCCAATGTTACCTTTGTTTATTACCAGACCCCTTTCTGCCTGAAAACGAAAAGCAATGGCCGAATTAACCTTTTTGGGGTTATAAACATCTACATCCGAATCCACTACAACAACCATTTTACCGTAAAAAGGGGCCACCGCCCATAGGGCAGAAGCCACCCATTTGGCATGACCATAAAATTGATTATCAATGCTGATAAAAACATTGGAAATAACGCCTTCAGGGTCCATCCATAACCCTGTTATCCCAGGAACCCCAATGGCTTCCAGACGATTCCAGATAAGGGCGGAAAAGGCCACGGCAGAAATATAATCCGGATCCCCTGCAACCAGATCAGGAGCATTTCCTAAAGAAGTCGACTGAAAGATAGGATCTTTTTGATGGCTTATGCAACTTACCTCTATTACAGGACGGAGATGTGATCCAAGGCCGCTGTATCTGCCGGTATATTCACCGAATGGACCCTCAGGCTTGAATGTAACGGGATCAAGGGAAGTGGTTCCTTCAATGACTATTTCAGCAGATGCCGGCACTTCCAAATCTACAGTTTCACATTTGACCAAACTTACCGGCTCATTCTTTAATCCACCGGCGATATCATATTCAGATACATTTACCGGCACTTCAGCAACAGCGGACATTAAAACCAAAGGATCGACTCCTATGGCAATTGCTACAGGCATCCTTTTTCCCATCGAATAATATTTTTTGGCGTGCATCATTCCGTGCCTGGGCCCGGCTAAATATAAGCCTATTGATCTTAAATCATGGAGCATGCCACGATAAAGCCCCAGGTTAACCCATCCACTATCAGGATCCTTTGTTACTACTATATCCAGAGTAGCCACATACCTTCCACCATCTTTTTTATGAAGAAAGGGAACGGGAAATTCTAATAGGTCAACCTCTTTTCCCTTATGAATTATATCTTTGACTTCCCCTGAAGATAGAAGTCTTGGCTTTATTACGTTTTTAGCTCGAGAACGGACTGTTTCAACCATCTGTCTGTATCCGGTCTTTTCGTCTAATCCCAAAGCCAGGCTCAGTCGTTCTTTAGTGGCATATGCATTCATTAGAAGCTTTCTTCCAGGGGTGTGTTTATAGTCTTTGATATTTTCAAATAATAAGGCGGGAGACTTCCTTACAGTGGCCTCCTGGGCTATAGCACCAATCTCTAAGTTCCAGTCTACTTCTGTCTGAATCCGTGCTAAATCATTCCTTTCTTCCAGGGCATTTAAAAACCCGCGCAAGTTATTGAACATTATCTAATCCTTTCCACAAAACTATTAAATACTAAAACTCTTTATACCTCCTCAATTTGAGGCAGCTATTATCCTGCAATTGTAAAAGCAACCCTCACCTTACCAGCGTTACAGGACAATGAGCATGGCGCATGACATCCTCGGCTACACTTCCCAGAAGCATTCGTTTAAGCCCCCTAAGACCCCTTGTTCCTATAATTATTCCATCAAATCCTTCGACTTCGGCTATTCTCACTATCTCGGAAGAGATGGGACCACATGCTATTTTTTTATTACATTTTATTTCTCTGCTGATGTCTGTGATTAATTTTTCTGCATGTGATAAAATGGCTTCCGCCTCCTCCTTTTTGGGCCTGAATCCCGGATAGGTGGGAAGTTCTGCCTGAGGTACCAAATCTTCAATAACATGTAAAATAGTTAAATCAATCCGGAATTTTTCAGCAAATCTGGCGGCAAACTCTACTGTTTTGTCTCCATATTCGGATCCATCGGTACATACTATAATTTTCATTTTTATTTTCTCCTTTGATGAATTTATTATCGCACCACAACTACAGGACAGTGTGCATAAAGTATTACTTCATCCGCCACACTTCCCAGAAGCATTCGCCTTAGTCCCCTGTTTCCCCTTGTACCTATAACTATGCAATCAAATTTTTCAGATTCTGCTATCCTTATTATTTCAGCGGAGACAGGTCCTACAGCAATTCGATTTTTAACGGTAATATCGGGGGCAATTTGAGAAATAATACCTTCAGCGCTCTTAATAATGTTTTTTGCCCTGTGATACTCATCTCCATACTCGTCAAAAACAGGTTTTTCCATACTGGTTTCGTGTTTGATTACGCGCAATATCATCAAATCGGCACGATAGTTTTTAGCAAATTTAGCAGAAAATTTAACTGCCATTTCAGCATTCTTTGAACCGTCAGTACAAACCAATATCTTCATACCTTCTCCCTCCTTTTTTACTATATGTGAATTAATGGTTAATTAATTACATGCGTCCTCGTTAGTACTTTTTTAGTTCAATACGGTTATCCTTTAACCTCTTCTCCACTTCCGAAGTAATAACAGGCGACTTAACTACTTCGCCCATAACTGTCCTTTCCAGTGACCTTGTAGCATCAATTATAATTCGGGAAGATAGGTTTGACACCCCGCCCGTTTCGATTCCTCTGGATTTAATAACCCTTTCGGAAGGATCAATTCCTATTCCGGCTACCCTTGGAATTACATAAGTATCAAACTCAGGTTGATAACGGGACATCATTGCCCAGACCAGATCCTCCTTATCATATACATTAATATCATCATCCACTATGACCAGTACTTTCGTCCATTTACCCACATGGGTAGCAAAAAACGCATTGGCCACCTGGTGAATCTGTCCCTCAAACTCCTTTTTCATGGACACCGATGCCATAAGTGCCCAGGTTCCATCAAAGCAGTAAACTCCGGCAATTTCAGGGGCATTCTTTTTAGCCTGGGCATAAATCATGGCTGAATTAAAGGTTTCTGGAAGAACATGTCCTTCTGTGGGCATTTTTGCAAGATATGTGCCCTGAAATATGGGATTATCCCTGTGAGTAATGGCGGTTATCTCAAAAACTGGATGCTGGTATGTCCCTGAATAATATCCGGTAAATTCTCCAAAGGGGCCTTCCTCTTCGTATACTCCTATTGGTATTCTTCCCTCTAAAATTATCTCTGCTGTGGCCGGAACCATTATATCTACCGTTTCCGCCTTAACCATTTGTACCGGTTCCTGTCTTAACCCTCCGGCAAGGTCAAATTCATTCAGTCCATATTCTGCAGGACAGGGGCCAACCATATTTACTGCCGGATCGAGACCAATGGCTACAGCCATCTCCAGATAATCCAGTCCCATCTCTTTTGCCTTTTTATAATGCATTCCAATATGAGACTTGTCACCTGCATAAACTCCGGTTTTTTTCTTCCCTTTTATATGCTGACGGTACATGCCTGCATTCTGAAACCCTGTTTCAGGGTCTTTAGTGAGACAAATGCCAAAATCACTGAATTTTCCCCCATCCTTGTCGTTCCATTGCGGGACAGGAAATATTCCCATATCCACGGCTTCTCCTTTTAGGATATTCTCCTTACACGGACCATCAGAAACAATAACAGGTTTTATTGGGTTCTCATAAACATAAGCCAGGCGGGAAATAACGTCCTTCTCTTCAATACCTAAAGCCAGGGCAATCCTTTTTCTTGTACCCAAAATATTTATAGCAACCTTTTTGTCCGAGCCCTTTACATTGGTAAAAAGAACGGCAGGGCCCATTCTTGTAAGATGACCTACTGCACCGATTTCAAGGTATGGGTCAATCTCTATATCAATTGTTGAAAGTTCTCCTTCATCTTTTAAAAAATCTAAAAACTCCCTTAAATCAGAAAATGGCATGGTTACCTCCATAAAAAACAAATTTTGTTTTGTTTATATTAAACCTTCTTTTGAAAAAACTTAACCTTCCAAATTTAGAATAGCTTTAGAGCTATTTAAATATGACATTCATGTAATAAATTATGCAAAAGGGCACGAAAATCCTTCCTAATCCCCCTGTACAAAGGGGAGCTTATAGGGGAAATATTATTCATAACAAGCCTTCTCTATTCTCTTCATATCAAAACCCATAATCCTTCCAGTTTTTTAAAACCAGATCCTGTATCTTATTTGGCCAGATCGTCTTAAAGGAAGAAACCTTTGCAATCCACTCTTTCGGCCAGTCAAAGGGCCAGGTTCCATCTATCAGAATTCTGGCCCCCTCCCTGTTTTTCCTCTCATCAGGAGAAAGCCAGGGAAGCAAAGGGCTGGTAAAGGTTCCGGGGAATTTAAAAATACCCTTGTCCGGATTAACCCGGGTGGAAAGGGCCCAGATAATATCCTTTAAATTTGTAATATCCACATCGGCATCAACAATGAAAAGAATGCTGCCCATTACCCCTCCCGCCTTGGTGGCCCAGAAATCTATTGCCAGATGTCTTGGATAGGTCTTGCTGGGCACTTTTGTTGAGATGGCGCAAAAATGACCCGTCCCCTCAGGGGGGAAGTAGACAAACTTTACCGGATGGTGCCTTACATCCCTTAATTCCTTCAATACTTCAGCCCCCATGGTAAGGGGCATTACCACTGCACTGTCATCAACGGGTACGCCCATGGCGCTTACAGGTAAAATCGGGTTGTTCCTGTATGTAACTGCAGTAACCGTATAAACAGGCTTCTCACTTTTTCCCGAAGCGCTGTATCCGGTATATTCCCCAAATGGCCCCTCTTCTCTCCTTTCATGCGGATCCACATACCCTTCTATTACTATCTCTGCGCAGGCGGGAACATATAGTTCCACCGTCCTGGCTTTAACCAGCTCCAGGGATTCTCTTCTCAATCCTCCGATAATATCAGCTTCACTTTCTCCGGTATCTGCCATTGCCGCCGACATTATGGCCGTCACAGGCTCTGTGCCAATAACCGTAGCAAATTCCATCCTTTGTGCCTTCCCTGTATACTTTTTATAATGTACTCCTATGTGCTGGGGATATTCTATCAATCCCCCCAGATGATTCCTGTCGTGAATCATCTGACGGTACATTCCGTAATTTACCCATTCGCTCTCAGGGTCCTTTGTAATGATGGTATGCCAGGTGCTGATATATCGCCCTCCATCCCCATCATGAATGACGGGGGCGGGAAACTTGAAAAGGTCGATATCATCCCCTGTAAGGACATTTTCCTGGGAGACTCCTTCTTTTACAATAACCGGTTTAAGGGGAGCCCTTTTCCTTCTCAAATATTCCTCGGTAATATCTACTACATCGGAGTCCATCGGCATGTCTAATGCGCCGGCAAATCTTGCATAGCGGTTTCTCCCGCTCAGACCTATGGGGGCCCCAAAGATCTTGCATTCAGGATAACCTTTTACTTTTTCAAATAAAGGAGCCGGGGCCATAGTGTCATATACTCTCCTTATTATTGCCCCGACTTCCAGATTCCAATCTACCTCTTTCTTTACCCGAACCAATTCACCATTTTCTTCAAGATATTCTAACCACTCCCTTAAATCTCGAA
>JAXHUS010000055.1:0-5562 GCA_034189305.1 Thermodesulfobacteriota bacterium
TTTAAAGTTTAATGGAGAATTTGCAAAGAGTTTTAATATTATAATCCAGATGGGAGCTATTCTATCAATTCCAATCCTTTTCCCCCGCGAAGTAATTAATTTAACAAAACTTAAAAATATGAATGGACCCTGCTTGATTCATCTTGTAATAGCAATATTTCCTATTTTATCAATTGGTTTTCTGTGTGGAGATTTTATTAAAGGAAGTCTTTTTAATGTGAGTGTTGTATTATCCACTCTTATCATAGGAGGGGTCCTTTTAATCTCAGTAGAAATATTTTTTAAAGATAGTAAAAAGAATTATAATGGAATTACAAAAATGGATGCGCTAATAATTGGGCTTTTTCAGTGTTTTGCCTTAATTCCCGGGTTTTCAAGGTCTGCAGCTACAATTATAGGCGGAAGATTCAAAGGACTTTCCAGTGTTGATGCTGCAAAATTCTCTTTTTCCATTGCCATTCCCATACTTATGATTGCAAGTATTTATGAAGCAATAACCTGTCCCTGGACTGATTATCCTTCTTATTATGTAATCTTTCTGGCTATTGGCTTTCTGTTGTCATTTGTCAGCAGTTTAATATTTGTTTTTCTATTTATAAAAATTATAAGAACCCTGGGACTCATCCCTTTTGGTATCTATCGAATTGTAATTGCCGTGCTGATCTTCTTTATAAGGTAATCACCAATGTCCGTAACTTAAGAAATTTTGTGTGTGAGAAGATTTTTCACTATTTCAAAAACATGGGAGACGTAAATCGATTGCATACATATGTTATTTTTGCAAGGTGATGTACGATGGTTTAATGCATTTATACAGGGACTGCATGCAAGACCCGCACTAATAATATGGGTATTCTTTCCCAGAGGGCCAAAAAGCTCTGGTGTCTCAGGTCCAAAAAGAGAAATTGTTTGAATATCGGTCATGGATGAAAAATGGCCCGGACCGCTATCATTGGTTATTAATATATCAGCAACGGAAAAAAGAACCATCAACTCGCGAAGTGATGTGAGACCGGCCAGATTTATAACCCGGTCAGATTCGATTGCAAGGGCAATAGATGCTGCGGTATGTTGTTCGGATTTAGTTCCGGTTATTATCAATGTTACTTCAGGATAATTAAAAATTATCTCTTTGCCAAGCTCGACAAAGCTTTCAGATGGCCACTTACGTAAAGGTAATATATCACCGGCATTGGGGTTTAATAAAATAATAGGAGATTCCACTTCCTTACCGGAAGCATGATTTAAAATTTTTAAGACTTTCCGGAGTTCATCCTTTGAAGGCTTAAATCCTGGAGGGGTAAAGTCTATTTGTGGTGGTTTACGCTTTGGTAGCGGCATCTCGTCAGACGAATTCATAATCGCTTCCACCATCATATAAAATGTCCTGGAAATATGGAGATAAGGGTTGTACTGTATACGGTGCGTTAATAGATTTCCTCGATAAAGTCCTTCACTGGTAAACCTATGTAAACCAATTCTATATCTGGCTCCGCTCAGGAAGGCGATAATAGAAGTTGCTCTTGAAAAAAATTCCATGTCAATAGCAGCATCAATATTTAATTGTCTGACCTTCCAGAGTGTTATTAAGATGTCGATAAAGAATATCGAAAAAAATTTTGACCGGACAACAAGCACGTTTTCATATGGAATTAGATTGAGTAGATTAATAATCTCAGCATTCTCTTTAAAAACCAGGAAGTAAACATTTTTTCTGCCAACCATTTCAACAGCCCTGTGGATTGCATGGTAAGCAAGCACTGTGGTGCCCTGCTCCGCCATCTTTATAAATAATATTTTTTGAGCCGGTTTATGGGAAT
This sequence comes from Thermodesulfobacteriota bacterium, assembly GCA_034189305.1. Classification (GTDB taxonomy): domain Bacteria; phylum Desulfobacterota; class WTBG01; order JAXHUS01; family JAXHUS01; genus JAXHUS01. The sequence continues at coordinate 1,821 of JAXHUS010000055.1, forward strand.
TTTGTTGTTTATGAATAAAGAGGCTGATATTGTGAAATAAAGTAAGTAAAGTACAAACTGGCTTTCCTATCCAAAAATCAACTTTACGCATTGTTTCTGGCTTCAAAGATTTCCCTCCGAAGTATCTTACAATAAAGGTATAAATAATAGATATTCTATACGCTAACGACTTAGAGGTCAATATTAACCCCACAATAGCTAAGTAGAAATTTAGATTATTATTAAAATATTGTTACTATCCAGGTTTTTAGACTGAAGGCTGAAGTATATCAATCATCTCTCAAAGCTCTAATCAAGCCATTCAAGATCTTCTCGGTTTCGACGATCTCTGGTTCAATGAGGGATGAATCATGGTTGAACAAAAATCCTAAACGCTTTGACAATGATTTCTCTCTGAAAACCTTCTACCTTAAGGCTATCCACCTGAGCAGTTACAAAATATTTTAGCAATATACTGCTTGAATTTGACTTGAAAGACAATATTATATTATAATTCCTTTGATTGCATACTTCATAGGGACGGTATGGATGAATGATCTGCCTGCCTGTGATCATAGGTTATGTGCCTTATTAAGAATATGTTTTTTTCTACCATAAAGCGAAAAAGAAAAAAATTACTAAAGAAATTTGAAAAAGAAATCTCATGCCGTTTTAAAAAACTAAAACTTTTAAACCAGGCCCTGACTCATAAATCTTATATTGAAGGCAGGGAAAATGTCGAACATTATGAACGACTTGAATTTTTTGGTGACACTGTTCTGGATATGGTTATTAGTGAAATTATAATAAATAAATATCCCCTTGCAAATGAAGGAGAACTTACCCGCCTTCGCGCTGCACTGGTAAATACCCAGAGCCTTGCCGAGGTTGCAAAAAGTATAAACCTGGGACATTATTTACTGTTAGGGAAAGGTGAGGAATCTTCCAACGGAAGAGAAAAGGAATCTATATTAGCAGGCACTTATGAAGCTTTGATCGGGAGTATATATCTTGACCGTGGTTTAAAAAAGACCACTAAAGTGATAAGGAACCATTTTCAAAATTTTCTCAAAGAAGCTTCTAAGAAAGGGAAGTTTTATCTGGATTACAAAAGCGAACTTATTGAATATATCCAGAAGAGATGGAATATTATACCAGTGTTTTCTCTGGTGAATACCGAAGGGCCTGATCATGATAAAACTTTTCAAATAGAAGTGATTATAGATGGGAAATCTTGTGGAAAGGGACAGGGAAAAAGTAAAAAAGAAGCCGAGCAGAACGGCGCAAAAGATGCCCTTGACATACTAAAAAAAAATGAGTTTTTTAGTAGCAATAATAGGTAGGCCGAATGTTGGTAAGTCCACTTTATTTAACCGCCTTATTGGGAAAAGAAAGGCTCTGGTAGAAGACACAGCCGGGGTTACCAGGGATAGAAATTATGCCCTTGTAGAGTTCGGGGGAAAATCTTTTACATTGGTTGATACGGGTGGATTTGATCAAATAAGTAAAAATGATATTACAATCCGGCATATCCAGGAACAAATTCAAATAGCCCTGGACAGCGCTCGATTAACACTTCTGGTTCTTGATGGAAAGGAGGGTTTAAATCCCTATGATCTTGAGATTTCCCAATTTATTAGAAAAAGGAAAAAAGATGTTGTCGGAGTGGTAAATAAGGTGGAAAGTAACGCATCCCATGATAATGTACATGATTTTTACCGTTTGGGATTGGAGACGATCATTCCGGTATCTGCCAGGTATAATATTGGGATACCCGACCTAAAAGATGAGATAGAAAATCGTATCCCTTTCAATGAAGAAGATAAAGAAATTAAAAAGGGAATAAAGATCGCCATTCTTGGACGTCCTAATGTGGGGAAATCTACACTTGTCAATAAAATATTGGGAGCAAACCGGATGCTGGTTGACCCGGAACCGGGAACGACTACTGATTCAGTGGATACCAGCTTACAATTTGAGGATAAGCATTATATTCTTATTGATACCGCCGGAATTCGTCGAAAAGCAAAGGTTGGTTTGAGGCTTGAAAAATATAGTGTAATCAAGGCTTTAAACACAATTAACAGATGTGATGTGGGAATTCTTCTCCTTGATGCGGATGAGGGGGTTACTGAACAGGATGTCAGGATTGGAGGATATATATACGAAAGGGGGAAGGGGTTAATTTTAGCCTTGAATAAATGGGATCTTGTTGAAAAAGACAGGAATACATGGAAAAAGTATGAGCGCACTGTTAAGGAAAATTTGAAATTTCTTACCTTCGCACCATTTATAACTATCTCTGCCGTTACAGGACAGAGGGTAAAAAAAATACTGACCCTTTCGGATGAAGTATCGAAAGAGACTGAAAAAAGGATAGGTACGGGTCTTCTAAATCGTTTCTTAAATGATGTGGTGAGTAAAAAGCCTCCCCCGGGGAATGGGAAAAGACGTACAAAATTCTATTACATTACTCAGATTGGAATAAAGCCTCCCACATTTAATATTTATTGTAACAGGGAAGAAATCCATTTTTCCTATCAAAGGTATCTAATAAATCAACTTTACAGCTCTTTTGGATTTATTGGCACCCCTTTAAAAGTTAATTTTAAATCAAAAAACAGATAATTAGGTAGTTTAATTACTTTATAATTCTTTTAGATAATCAACCGCCGCTCTTAACCCCAGAAGGTAGCTGTTTGCTCCAAAACCGGAAATCTGACCTATCGCAATGTCTGCTATATAAGACTTATGGCGAAAATCTTCTCTTCTGTAAATATTTGAAATATGAACCTCAAAAGTTGGGATTTTAACAGAGATTATAGCATCTCGTAAGGCTATGCTTGTATGGGTATAAGCTGCCGGATTAATGATAATTGCATCATAACGGTCGGAAGTCTCATGAATTTTTTCAATAAGCTCGCCCTCTTTATTTGACTGAAAAAAATCTACACTAACACCAAGACTCTTTGCAAGGGACATTAACCTTTTATTTATCTCTTCAAGGCTAAAACTGCCGTAAACTTCCGGCTCTCGTTTACCCAAAAGATTAAGATTCGGACCATGTAGTACGATAATTTTTTTCATTTTATCTCCTCCATGCGAATTCCATAAGGGATAGCTTTGTCATCAAAATAAATCATACCTTTTTTATCTGCCTTAAATCTACCCCTTGCAATGTATTCTATAGTTTTAGGGAAGACTTCCCAGTCGCCATGTTCTTTTAGTCTGGATTGATAAAACTCTGAAATCTTTTCAACAGACTTCCGGTTTTCAAGGTTAAACCGGGGATCCATCTCGACTTTTACAGGTCTGGAAATCATTAAAAGTCTTCCTTCATCTACCTTATCTTCAATAATATGAGTGCTTGATGATATGGTCTTTTCCCCAGCCAAAATTGCATCTTTTACAGCAAACTCCCCTACATATTTTCTCTTTCCATTTTTCTTTGTAATTGACAGATCCCCAGGATGAACATTTATTCCTAAAAATGCATCTATTAGGGGCTGTGTAACGATACTCATATAACCACCTAAAGCTGCCGCATGGGCATTAAAGGGCGCAATGAGTTCAACTGTTCTTTTGTCAAATTCAATCCTTAAAGAGAGATCCTTTTTTGGTTTTCCCTTTTTCCTGTAGAAAGACGATATATCCCTCGTAACAACTGGAAGATCATAATTCCTTCCTATTTCCAATGCTTTGCTCTGCCAACTATCACTGAAAATACCTACAACCTTAAAAGGACTGCCTCCTTTATTATCAA
>JAXHUS010000550.1:0-4152 GCA_034189305.1 Thermodesulfobacteriota bacterium
GTTACAGCAAATACAAGAAGAGAAATTTTATAATACTCTGAATAAATATGACGACCTATTAGGTAGACCTTCTGGATGTTAGAAAGTGCGTTTAAATATTTTTGGGTAATTGAGTTATCTTTAAGGAAGTTCAATCAAGAATTTGGAGATATACTTATTAGTAAGATAAAATCAATTGACCTTGAGAATTATCAAACAAAAAGAAAGGCTGAAGGACTGGAAGATAGTACTATTGATGCAGAGATCGGTAGTGCAAAAACAATGGTTTTTAAAGTATTCCACAATGATATGATAAGCGGTGATACTCTAAAGGTTTTTCAGAGAGTGAAGAAATTACTTAAAAACAATGCAAATGCAAGGGATAGGGTTTTATCAATAGAAGAATTTAATAATCTTATGGACAAAGCACCTTCCCATATAAAACCGATTATTGCGACGGGATATTATACAGGGATGCGAAAAGAAGAAATTTTGATCTTAACATGGGAAAAAGTGGATTTAAAAAACCAAGTTATTTCTCTTGATGAAGAAGATACAAAGGATAATGAAGCAGGGACTATTCCTATTTGTGATGAGTTTTATAAAATTTTAGAAAACCTACCCAGAGCAATTCATGATCATCATTTATTTTTATATGGTGGAGGCCCTATTACGGACTTTAGGACAGCATTAAAAAATACATGTTTGAAAGCCAATATTGTTTATGGAAGATTCAAGAAAAATGGATTGTATTTCACGTTTTAAGACACACGTTTAACACGAACATGCGTAAAGCCGGTGTGCCTGAATCGGTTATTATGGAGATAACGGGACATTCAACAAGAAGTATGTTTGACAGATACAACACAATTGATCAGGAAGATACCCAAAAAGCTGTTAGTCAAATGGAGGACTTTTGCAAAATGTTAACCAAGCATCAATTTTGAGAAAAAAAAGAGGTTAACCAATATTAGCTAACCCCTTAATTTTATTAAAGTGCCGAAGGCGAGACTCGAACTCGCACGGAGAAACCCCCACTAGACCCTGAACCTAGCGCGTCTACCAATTCCGCCACTTCGGCGTTCTTCCATTTTTTTGTTGCCAAGCGATATTTTTTATATTATATAAATGTCGTTGTCAAGAATTTTAAAATATTGGACAATATTTAATAAGTTTGAAATAAAACTATTTAGTATTTCTCATTTATAAAAGTCATGGAAATTTTTAAAGGTTATTCACTAATTAATAAAAATTATCCAAATCCGATCTTGACCATAGGAAACTTTGACGGCGTGCATAAAGGACACCAGAAAATTTTTCAGGAAGTAAAAAAACTTGCGCAGAGTTTAAAGGGGACTTCTATTGTTTATACTTTTTTCCCGCATCCTTTAAAAGTTATTGGTTCTGAGATGGGGCCTCCATTGATCACAACTTTTGTTGAAAAACTAAAAATGATGGAGCTTTGTGGAATTGATATAGTTATATGTGAAAACTTCACTAAAGAATTTGCGGGGATATCTTCGCAGAATTTTGTAAAAGAAATTCTAATCGAAAAAATCAGAGTAAAAGAAATAATAATCGGGAATGATTATAGATTTGGGAAAGGTAGGGAAGGTGATGCAGCATATCTTAAAAAATTAGGAGATGAGTATGGTTTTAATATCATGGAAATCCCTACGATAACTTTAAACGGAACTGTAGTCAGAAGCAGCGTGATCAGAAAACTTATAAAGGAAGGTGATATTGAAAAGGCAGGGGAACTGTTAGGGAGAAATTATGTAGTTGGCGGAGAGGTGATCGAAGGAAAAAAAAGAGGGAAAGGTATTGGTTTCCCCACGGCCAATATAAAACCGGAAAAGGATCTGCTCCCTCCTTCAGGAATTTATGCGGTCTGGGCTTTTTATCAAGGAAATATTTTGCCGGCAGTTGTAAATATAGGGTATAATCCTACCTTTCAAGATAAAGACCTATCGGTGGAGGTATATATTTTAGATTTTAATCAGGACATGTATCATCATCATCTTGAAATTTCCTTTGTTAAAAAGTTGAGGGAGGAAAAAAGATTTTCCGGATCTGAAGAACTGGCTCTTCAAATAAAAAAGGATGTGGAAGAAGCCGGAAAAATTCTTAAAACCCAACCAAAAGACTTATTCTGAATAAAATACCATAAAAACCACAGGTTAAAGGTCAACTTCTGTAATCAGAATTAATATTGATATATTCAGGAGTTAAATCGCAGGTTAGAATCTTCGCATCGTTTGTGCCGAGATTCAAATCAATAATAATTTGAAATTTTTTAAGGGACATTACATTCTTTACTTCTTCTTCCCAGTTAGAATGATTTGCTATTCCGTTTTTAACCACCTGAACCGAATCAAAGAAAATATTTATCCTGTCGGGGTTTAAAGTAATGCCAGATTTTCCTAAAGCTGATATAATCCGTCCCCAATTTGCATCTTCTCCGTAAAGGGCGGTTTTAACGAGGGGGGAATTCGCTATATTCCTTGCAGCAATTACGGCATCTTCTTTATTCGATGTCCCCTTAACCCAAATTGTCACCTGTTTTGTTGCCCCTTCCCCATCTTTTACAATCATACCGGCAAGTTCTTGCATTAAATTCCTTAATATCCCGTCAAAAAAACTTAGTTCTTCAGAATGGAATGTTAATGGGGAATTTTTTGCCTGTCCGTTAGCTATCATTAAAACAGTATCATTGGTGCTGGTTTCGCCATCTACGCTAATCCTGTTAAAACTGTCATCAACTGCCCCGGCAAACAGCTTTTTTAAAACAGAGATTTCAATTGCCACATCTGATACAATAAATGAAAGCATGGTTGCAAGATCCGGCATGATCATTCCTGCTCCTTTGGCAATTCCTCCCATTGTAACCTCTTTATCCCCCAGGATAAACTTCCTGAAGGCCATTTTAGGGAAGGTGTCTGTTGTCATTATGGCCCTGGCAAATTCCAGAAAACCATCGGGTCTTAAACTCTGAATAAGGCCGGGGAGGTGGTTTATAATGTTTTTTACCGGCAGCCTTGAGCCTATAACCCCGGTGGAAGCTATATATATTGAATTTTCATCAATAGAAAGCCTTCTTGACAGGTGACTTATTATACTTTTTGCATCTTCCAGACCTTTATTGCCTGTACATGCATTGGCATTTCCGCTATTTACAATAATAGCCCGGGAAAAAGGATCTTCACTCCTTTTTATATTCAGAATAACAGGGGCGGATTTTATTTTATTGGTAGTATAAGCGCCCATGGTTACAGCGGGAAATTCGGAAAAGATAAGGCCCAAGTCGGGACCTCCGTCCTTTTTTATTCCTGCGGCTATTCCTGCAGCAGCAAATCCGGGTATGATAAAATTTTTATTTACATTCATCTACCGCAACATTTTTTATATTTTTGCCCACTACCACAGGGACATGGTTCATTCCTTCCGATCTTTCTTCCCTTTCTTCTAACCGGAGCAGCTTTTTCATCCTCCTCGCCCCTGGATAGAATTATTTTAGATGAAAAATCTTCTTCTCCCTCTTCCCGTTGGGGATAACCCATACCTACTTTAAAAGAAAAAATCTTCTGAACTGTTTCGGTATTAATAAGGTCAATGAGTTCTGAGAAAATCTGATAGCCTTCTTTCTGGTATTCTTTTAAAGGGTCCCTCTGACCGTATCCCCTGAGGCCGATCCCTTCTTTCAGTTCATCCATAGCAAGTAGATGTTCCTTCCAGAGCTCATCAATGACATTAATGCTTATTACCCTCTCAAGTCTGCCATAATCAATGTCCTCGAATTCTTTCTTCCTCTCCTGATATTTCTTCTTCACCTTCTCAAAAATTAAATCCTCTATCCCACCAATTGAAAATCCATCTACCTTATCCGTATTTAAATCTACATAAGTAGAAAAAAGCTGAAAAACCCTGGTTTGCAAACCCTTTAAATCCCAGTTCTCAGGATTCACGTCATTGGTTGCATATTCCTCCACAGTTGTTATTATTAAGTCTTCAGCCATCTCCATTATGTCTTCTGAAAGATCTTCGCTGGAAAAGATTCTTGTTCTCCTGGAATAAATCACTTCCCTTTGCTTGTTCATAACATCATCATATTCCAGTAGATGTTTTCTAATACTGAAATTCTGGGCCTCTACCTTTTTTTGAGCATTTTCAATT
>JAXHUS010000551.1:0-4850 GCA_034189305.1 Thermodesulfobacteriota bacterium
GTCCTTTTTAGCTTAATGGTTTAATATTTTCCATCTCAATTAAATTTTTAATTTTGCAATTTTTTCAATAGAAAACAAATGTTAAATATTAACATAGATTTTAGGTTTTAACAACATACCTTTGCTTTTTACTTAAATTTGCAGTAATATTAAAGACTATCAGTTGCTTGCTGTAAATTGTCCGTTAAAGAAATTGATGCAACGGACAACGGACACTAATTAGATTTAGTAAACGACCGACAACTAAAAAGGCAAACTTAATATGGAAGTTAGAACCAGATTTGCCCCAAGTCCCACAGGGCATCTTCATTTAGGCGGAGCGAGAACAGCTCTTTTTAACTGGCTTTATAGCAGACATAATGATGGTAAATTTGTTTTAAGGATTGAGGATACTGATTCAGAAAGATCTACACAAGAGTCCCTTAAAACCATTTTAGAAAGCCTGAAATGGTTGGGGCTTTCCTGGGATGAAGGGCCATTTTTTCAATCACAACGAAGTGCTGTATATAAAGCCCATCTTGAAAAATTAATAAATGAAAGAAAGGCGTATTTTTGCTATTGCAGTCATGAGATAATTGAAAAAAAGAGAAAAAAAGCTTTAACAGAAGGAAAAACACCAAAATATGACGGGCATTGCAGGGATCTTGATGTCTTCCATCCAGACAAACCCGCTGTTGTAAGATTTAGAACTCCCAGGGAAGGATTTACCAGGGTAGATGATTTAATTAAAGGTGAGGTTATTTTTAATAATTCTGAACTTGATGACATGATTCTCAGAAGAAGCAACGGAACCTTTACTTATAATTTTGTTGCTGTTGTAGACGATGTGGACATGAGAATAACACACGTCATTCGCGGTGATGATCACTTAAACAATACCCCCCGTCAGGTACTGCTTTATAATGCATTTGGTTATACCACCCCGGCATTCTGTCATGTGCCTTTAATACTGGGACAGGACAAAAACAGGTTAAGTAAACGTCATGGTGCCGTATCAATTTCTAATTATAAGGAGATGGGGTATTTACCCCAAGCTCTTGTAAACTATCTTGTGAGACTGGCATGGTCTTATGGGGATCAGGAAATATTCACCCTGTCCGAGCTTATAGAAAAATTTGATCTTTCCCACATTGGAAAATCTGCAGGGGTTTTCAATCCTGAAAAACTTTTATGGTTAAACAGTTATTATATAGAAAATAGCTCCGGTTCTTATCTTGTAGAGCAGATTTTCCCCATACTTAAAAATAAATATCCAGGTCCTTTTCAGAAAGAATACATTGAAAAGATAATAAATATTTTTAGACAAAGGTGTAAGACTCTTGTAGAAATATGTGAAAAAGCCGATTTTTTCTTTACAACCCCTTCCTCCTATGACATAAAAGCAGTAGAAAAATTTCTAACACCTGGTATGGAAAAAATTTTAAACAATTTGATAATTAAACTTTCCCATTGGGACGGTAAGGATTCATCTATGTTAGAGAATATTTTTAAAGTTATTGTTGAAAATGAAAATATAAAACTACTAAAACTTGCTCAGGCGGTAAGGCTTGCTTTAACGGGAAGAACAGTGAGTCCGGGAATTTATGAGACAATAGAAGTTCTTGGGAAGGAAAAGGTTATTGAAAGAATAAAAAGGATAATAGAATATATTAATTAAAACCTAAGGAGAAATAAGGAGTTTAAAAGCTTAGGTGAATAGACTGAAGTTGTTAGATTACTTCAGCCGTCGGTCTTCAGACTAAAGCCTGAATAGTTATTATTTTTTAGTTATTTGGATCTTGAACTTCATTTGACATTTTTCTTATTTTAGAAGGGCATTATTAGAGATTTTGATTATACAGAGTCGAAATTTTAATATTTAACTGAGCAGTTTAAAGTCTTACTCAGGACCACAAAAGAAGCTTTTTTACTTTACGCTATTTTTTAAATCTTTACCAGGACGAAAATATGGTATGTTTTTTGCCTTAATTTTAATGGGTTTGCCGGTTTGAGGATTTCTACCAGTTCTTGCGGCCCTCCGCTTTACCCCAAAGGTGCCAAAGCCTACCAGGGTGACAGTATCTTTTTTTCTTAATGCCTTAGTAATAGCACTCAAAACAGATTCCACAGCAATCTTTGCCTCCTTTTTTGTTGTGGTAACTTTTGCTACGGCATCACTTAAATCAGATTTATTCATTTTAAAACCCTCCTTTGTATTGTATTAAACTTTGTCTGTTATTTAGATAACTTTCTATAGCAGAATAGAGTAAGAATTACAACTAAAAATTTAAAAAAGTTATATTTTTTACGTGAAGAAGCTTTTTATATTTCATAATATTTGATATAAAGAAAATAAAAACTGTATTTGATGCTAAGTTGCGTCCAATTGGTTTATATAAAAATAGAGAATAGCGAAGTCAGAATCGAGGATTCGGAAAAAAGAGTTTGTAAAAGAAATTGTTCAGATCCTCCCTGTCTTCCGTATTCTTTTGGGTTTATTAACTGGCTGTGACTTAAGTCATAGTGATTGTAGAATATTATGCTGTGTTGCTATAAAACTATCATGAGTTTTACAAGGGATATTAGGCACTAATTTCACTCATTGAAAAGGAAAATGATTAAAAAAAAGGGTTTTAAATATGTTGTTTTCTCTGATTTAGATGGTACACTTCTTGATCACTATACTTATTCTTTTGTCAAGGCCGAAGTCGCTTTAAAAAAATTAAAAGAAGCATCTATCCCTCTTGTGCTTTGCTCAAGTAAAACCAGGGCTGAAATTGATATCTGGCAAACAAGATTATCTATTAATGACCCCATAATAAGTGAAAATGGTGGGGCTATTTTTTTAAAGAACCTTAAGGTTGATAGATATAAAGTAATAGAACTTGGAATGCCTTATAAAGAAATTGTTCTCAATTATAAAAGACTGAAGCAATTATTGGGCGATAAAATAAGGGGGTTCTCAGAAATGACGGAAAAGGAGCTAATGGAATATACCGGCCTTTCTTTTGATGAGGTGGTACTTGCCAAAAAAAGAGACTATAGCGAACCTTTTCTTTTTACAGGTGATAGTAAGTATCTTGGTCTGCTAAAGGATTATGTAAGAGAATTAGGTTTGAATTTAAATAAAGGCGGGCGTTTCTTTCACCTCACCGGTGATAATGATAAGGGAAAGGCAGTGAAAATTCTAATAGATTTTTATAAAAAAATAAGACCGGAAATTTTAACTGTTGGTATTGGGGACAGCCAGAATGATTTTCCTATGTTAAAGATGGTAGATATTCCCATTTTAGTCATGAAGCATAATAATGCTTATGAAGAGATTGGACTTCTAAATATAAGACTTGCCGGGGGAATAGGTCCTGCAGGGTGGAATAAAGCTATAATGTCATTATTTTAATAGCATAGAATCTTTTGAATGTAACTTAGTGAATTAGATCACTTTGTATTTATTTAAGCGCATAAAACCTCTTTCATTAAAAAGTTGTGAAATAATTTTTTATCTGCTAATATTGTATCGAGGTACTTCATATTAAAGAAAGCAAATGAATAAACCAAAATTATTCGGCCGTTATTATCTAATTGATAAAATTGCAGCAGGAGGTATGGCGGAGATATATCTTGCCAAAACAGTAAGTATTGATGGTTTTGAGAAGCCTCTGGCGATAAAGATGATACATCCAAAATTTGCCAAAGATAAGATTTTTGTAAAAAAATTTACTAATGAAGCGAAAACAATTGTAAAGCTTTCCCACGGGAATATTGTTCCGGTTTTTGATATGGGGATAGAAGCAGGTAAATACTATATTGCAATGGAATATATAAAGGGGAAAAATATAAAAGAAGTATTAAGAAGGTGTGCGGAGAAAGGTGAAGAGTTAACCCTTGAGTTTGTTATTTTTATCATTATAGAAGTATGTAAAGGATTGGCTTATGCTCATAGGAAAGTGGATGACGATGGAACCCCCCTTAATATTATTCACAAGGATATAAGCCCCCAGAATATCTTAATTTCTTATGAAGGGGATGTGAAGCTTGTGGATTTTGGGATAGCCCAGGTTGCAGACAAGGGAGAGGAAGAAATAGATGAATCTATTGAAGGAAAAATTCGCTATATGTCCCCGGAGCAAATTACTGGAAAACCTCTGGATGCAAGAAGTGATAATTATTCAGTGGGATTGTTGCTTTATGAGATGATTGCCATTGATAAATTTTTTAATCAAAATAATGTTTCCGAACTGGTAAGGGCGGTAAAAGAAGCAGATAATGAAGAAAAAGTTTATAATAATCAGTTTTTACCTGACCAAATAAAACCAATAATCGTAAAGGCCATAAATAAGAACATAGATGAACGTTATCAACAAATTGAGGGATTACAGCTTGCTTTAACCCATTATCTTTACTCTATACCTTCCCTTATTACCTCTTATGATATTTCAAACTTCATGAATTTTTTATTTGAAAAAGAAATTCATGAGGAGATTGAGCTATTGAAAAAGACAAGCCTTATAGATTCCAGTATGAAGAAAATAACACAGATTCTAAAAAAACCGGATACCAGGAATTTAGATTACAGCTTATTTAGTAAAGAAGAAATTAGTAATATTGAAGATACATTTACTTCATCTGTTAAAAAACCGGAAAAAACAGAAAGTCCGCAGGATGAAGAGTTGGAATATATCCAGTATGGGCGGATAGTTCCTAAGGGAACCATAATTTTTGAGCAGGGTGAAGAAGGTCACCATTTTTATATTATAAAGGAGGGGAAGGTTAGAATTTATAGACAGATAGGGATGTTGAAAAATACACTGGCGGTTTTTGGAGAAGGGGATTTTTTTGGTGAGATGTCCCTTTTAAATGATGAACCAAGG
>JAXHUS010000552.1:0-2834 GCA_034189305.1 Thermodesulfobacteriota bacterium
AAATACTGTTTACCGATCACTATTTTTGGCATTTTGTAATTTGGATTTGATTTGTAATTTGGATTTTGAAATTTGTCATTTTTGCTAACGAAATATGTATATGTTTTAATGAAACGATATAATAAATTGCCCTCGATTACATTTTGTTATTCTTATTTTGTTATTTTTTTGAATTTAATTTTGTCTTTTTAGACTATTAATTAAAAGTGTTTCCGTTTTAATGGCTTATCTTTTAGTTGATCTACTTAAAAAATATTTAATACTCTTTTTAATCCTGATTATTTTGATATATGGATTTGTTCTGCGAATGGAATGTTTTTATCAATTCAGCTCTTATCCGTTAGAGCCGGATGTTAAGGGATTTTACAGCCGTGCCATGGCAATGAAATCCTTTTATCAGGCAAGTGCCAGGGAACCTTTATATATTTTTGTCTGTAAAATCTGGCTAAAAATTTTTAATAATAGACCTTTTGCCCTCAGGTTGCTTTCCCTTTTTTCTTCTCTTTTTCTTATTTTTATGGTTTATTTAATCGGTTGCAGAGCCTTCTCCCCGCTTATAGGTATCTTGAGCGCACACCTTGTGTCAATCAACTATTATCTTATATACAGCAGTATAAGGGGGGTTAGATTTGAGTTTTTCAATGCTCTTATCTTATGTTTTATATTTATTGCCTTTATAAAAAAGAATATTTCATTAAACCGGGCACTTGCAATCTTAACGCTTATAGGGGCGTCGATGGTTCTTGTCCGACTTTCAGCTCTTTTTTTAGTACTCTGTTTCTTATGCTACTATTTCATAGAAAAAAGTAGAGAATCAAAAAATAAGTTTAATTTTATACTAAAAATAAGTTTTTCCTTTTTGATTATTTTGTTAGCGGTATTCCCTTACCTGCTTAATAATAAAAGGGTTTTTGGAGAATGGTTCTATCCTTCAAACAATCATGCCGTTGCAATGAGAAATATAGAGTTTAGCGGGAAAAAGGGTTTTCCGACCAGAGAGGAAATAAAGAAAAATCTTTATGCAGGAGAAAAAATTACACCCTCTAAATACATTTTTGGTATGCATACCTTAAAGGATGTATTTGTTCGTTATCTTAAGGGCTATTATTATTGCTTTTCAAGATATATAAAATATAGCCTGCATGAAAACAAATGGATTTTACCATTCGGGATAACCGGTCTTTTTGCAATGTTTTTCAGCAGTGCCAGGTTTATTCCAATTTGTATGGCAATTACCGTTTTTCCCACAGCTTTTATTCTTCCCCTCAATGTCACCGAAAATGGTGTTATGGGAATGGATATGAGATTTGCCATGCCGGCTTACCCTTTTTTTGCTTTAGGTGCTGCTTATTTTTTTCAATTAGTCCTTACATCTTTCTATTCTGTTTTAGTTGAAGAAAGAGGGGGTGATTATAAATGAATTGTTATGTTTGCGGTTATAATTTGCCAAAGGACAGTCCATTTTGTTTCAAATGCGGGGCGGATAGCGAAGATAGAGGGAAGCAAAAACAAACCTACAAGTTAATAATAAATGAGATAAGCGATAAAGTGGTTTTAAATAAAGTAGCCGGTTATATTTCAATATTTACCGGTATGGAAGAGGACCGGGAAAATATTAAAAAATCCCTTTTAAATTTACCAACTATAATCTTCCCATTTGTTCCGGCCCGCTCTGTTATGGAATTAGAGGAAAAGATTTCCGCCCTTGGAGCAAAGGTTGTGCTGGTGCCTAACCAAAAAAGGCATATCACCGAAAGAACACCCTCCCCCCAGAGCTTAAAGATTCCAGGAATTATCCTTTTTATATTCCTTTTGTGCGGGGTATTTTTTGCCTTTTATAGTCTTACAAAAAGGCAGATGCTTTCAGAGGAAAAAGTATCTTCATATAAAACTCCTGATCATCAGATGAAAGACTCAACTTTTACTCAACCGGAAAGAAGTCTGGTTCAAAAAGGAACTGGCGTGGAGGGGGGGGCAGGATGGAAAAATAATGAATCGGGAATTAATCTATTTAATAAAGGAGATTATGAAGGGGCAATAAGTCTATTTGAAGATGCACTGTATTTAGAACCCGGGAAGCGGGAGTATAGGAATAATCTTTCTGCTGCTTTTACTGCGCTGGGTTGGAAAAAGTTAAAGGGGAAAAGTTATCAAGATGCCCAAACCTTTTTTGAAAGGGCATATATTTATACCCCGGAAGATTATAATGTAAATAAAGGATTGGGGTTTACAAAATATAAATTGAAGGAATTTGATGAAGCTAAAGTATTTTTATTGGAAGTGATAGATAAAAATCCGAAAGACATGGATATTTTGGGTGTTCTGGGTGAAATATTTTGCTTGCAGGATGATATAGCAAGGGCCAATGAATATTTGGAAAAAATTAAGATAATCGACCCCTCAAGTCTCACTGCCACTATTTTAGAAGAAGAATTAAAAAGTAAAAAGACCCAAACAACTTTTGCACCGCATTGATGGTAATCATAAAATCGTTATCCTTTATCCGTAGGAAGCTATCTTTGTACCAGGTTGCATACACTTTTCATCGAAAGACGTTTACGTGTCAATTGTATAAAAACATAGGGATGAGACAAAATTATTTTTGTTAACAAAAGTATTTTATTGTATTTTATGGATAAAAATTTCATACTATTGGAAAAAATTCCTTTTGACAAATTATGGCTTAACAGTTTCAGTAACTTATGTAATCACATAACTAATACAACGATTCAATAAAATATTTACAAATAAAATTCAAATATCAAAGATCAAATGTCAAATGAATGTCAAATGCAAAAAAACAAAATACTGTTTACTGAGCACTATTTTTGGCA
>JAXHUS010000553.1:0-6940 GCA_034189305.1 Thermodesulfobacteriota bacterium
CGTCTATGGTCTATCGGTTACGTTGTTCTTCAACAACAGCAGGCTTAAGCCTGCTGTTTACTAAACCTGAGTACCGAAACGAATTGCGCAACCCTAACCCTTTGACGAATATTTATATGCCGGCAAAAGGAAATTCCTGTACCATTAAATTAAATCTAAATGGCTGCATGGGAAAAAATATATTCTTAATATCTTTTTGCTTCACCATTTTAATAATGGTCTTAGACTCTTACAGTTAATCATTATATACTTCCATAAATTTACTAATTCCTTTATTTGTATCTAATTTAAATCCTACTTCAGACAGGGTCTTTCCCAGAGCAAAAATTGTTGAAATTATATCAAATTCATCAATAAAACCCATGTGGGCAATCCGAATTATTTTTCCTTTAAGGTCACCCTGTCCTCCTGCTACCCTTATTCCGTATTTTTCCCTGAGTATTTTTACAACCCGGGCGCCGTCAACATCTGATGGAATTTTAACAGCGGTAAGGGAAGGGGTTGGAGAGTCGACAGAAAAAAGTTCAAGGCCCATATCACAAATTGCAGCACGGGTTGCTTCAGCTAAATTTATATGGCGATTAAAAAGATTTTTCAACCCTTCTTTTTTAATCGTTTTAAGAACACTATATAATCCGATAATTAAACTAACGGCTGGTGTATATGCATTTTGATTCTTTTTTTGTGACTCCCGTTCCTTTTTAAAATCAAAATAATATTTGGGTAAATTTGAGGTTTCTGCAAATTTCCAGGCTTTTTCACTTATACTGGCAAAAGAAAGCCCCGGGGGAAGCATTAAAGCTTTTTGTGATCCGGCTACTACTACATCCAGATTCCATGTATCCGCAGGTAGATTAAAAACACCAAGACCAGTAATTGCATCTACTATCATTAAAGTATTTTCGTATTTTTTTACAATATCTGCAATTTCTCTGGTGGGATACATAACACCGGTAGAGGTTTCTGAAGCCTGCATAAATACCGCTTTTATTTCCCTGTCCGCCTCAAGACAAGAAGCTACTTCTTCGGGTTTAACTGCCTTTCCCCATGGAACATCAATTGGTATAATATTAACTCCATAGCTTTCACATATCTCACCCCATCTTTCACCAAACTTTCCGCCTCGAATAATAATGGCCTTATCACCCCTGGAGAGCATATTAGTCACAGCCCCTTCCATGGCTCCGGTTCCTGAAGAAGTAAATATTAAAACATCATTTTCCGTCTGAAATAAATACTTTAAATCCTTTCTCACTTCTTCAAAAATTTCACTGTATTCAGTGCTTCTGTGATGAATTATTGGAGCAGCCATTGCAAGAGATACGTCAGGCGGAACAGGTGTAGGTCCCGGTGTCATAAGATAAGTTTTTTTCATATTTTCAACCACTTTTTAATATTGAAATAATTCTAATATTTAAAATGCTATCAATATAACATAAAATTGTCAGGGGAAAAATGAAAGATTTTAAAATTTTCCTTTTTAAAAAGATTTGAATCTTTAAGGAAAAAAATGGTAATGATAACTAACTAAAAAAATTTTGGAGGCTAATTGTAAATGGTAAAAAAAGAAAATTCCAAAGAGAAAAGCACTGTTAGAGAATATGTCGAGGCTTTTATAATTGCCCTTATTTTAGCTCTTATAATAAGAGCTACTATTATTCAGGCTTATAAGATTCCTTCCGGATCAATGAAACCAACACTTCTGGTTGGTGATCATATACTGGTTAATAAATTTATTTACGGTTGGAACTATCCTTTTACAAAGAATAAAATATTTAACTTAAAAACCCCTAAACGTGAAGATATAATAGTTTTTAGCTGTCCGGTAGACACAAAAAAAGATTTTATTAAAAGAGTTATAGGTTTGCCTAAAGAAAGGATTCAAATAAAAAATAAAAAAATTTATATAAATAATAAACTTTTTAAAGATGATCATGGATATTTCAGAGATTCCAATACAGTTAAAAATAGAGATAATTTTGGACCGATAGACATACCTGAGGATTCGTATTTTGTTTTGGGGGATAATCGAGATAAAAGTTACGACAGTCGATTTTGGGGATTTGTAAATATCGGAAATATAAAGGGAAAGGCACTTATAATGTATTGGTCATGGGATAAAGAAAATTTTGGTGTTCGCTGGCGAAGAATTGGAAGCCTTATTCATTAATCCTTAAAAAAAGAAATGATAGATATTTTTTCACTGTTGTATTGGATTTGCATAATAAAATCGGGAAGAACCCACTTTTCCCAAAATGTATCTTTTTCATTTCCTGTTTTAATTTGGGGTGCACCAATTTTATTATGTATTTCCCTTCTTGTGTCTTTAAAGGAAAGTCTTAACGGAATTTCGTCATCATATTGAGTATATTCTCCGTAACCTCTGGAAAATAAAGAAATTTTTGTTAGTCTGTCTTTAAAGAAAAATAATTCTAATCCATTTTTTTTGTATAAGTAATGGCAGGCATAAAATAGGCCTTTCATATCTAAAATTAAAGGTTTTTCATTTATATTTTTCATAAAATTTTTTACTTCTTTATTTTGTATTGATTTTCCAAGAAGTGTGGTAAGGTTTATTGTATTATCGTTCCCGAACAAATTCCTATCTGAAAGTAGAAAAAAGAGGAAAAAGGAAAAAATTGTTATATATAAATAGAATGTTCTTATGCTAAAAAATTTCATTAATCTTTTTTTGTATATTAAGTTTAAAGAAAGAAATTGCAATAGATTATTTAATGACTAAATAAATAGTGTTGTTTTAAAAATATTATTAAATTTAATTTATAGTGGAGCTGAGGGGGATCGAACCCCTGACCTCATGACTGCCAGTCATGCGCTCTCCCAGCTGAGCTACAGCCCCTTTTCGTTCACAGTAAACATTAAATGATAATATTTGTCAATATAAATTTAAAGGTTGAAAAACATATATAATATTTTATAAAATTTACTGATGAGATGGGCAATTTTATCTGATATTCATAGTAATTTAGAGGCATTTAGAGCAGTACTACTGAGGTTGGAAAAAGAGAAGATAGACCGTATTGCTTTCTTAGGGGATATTATTGGATATGGCGCTGACCCTGAGATGTGTATTGAACTTCTAAAAAAAACAACTGAATGCGTTGTTGCCGGAAATCATGATTTAGGAGCTGTTGGAAAATCAGAAACTACTTTTTTCAATGCCATGGCAAAAACCGCGATTGAATGGACAGCAAACAAAATATGGAAGTCCCATTACGATTATTTAAAAGAACTCCCCCTTATAAAATTACTGGATGATTTTTTTATGGTTCACTCAACTCCCCTGTATCCAAGCCAATGGAACTATATCCTTTCTGAGGATGATGCAGCGTATAACTTTCATTTTTTTGATCATAGCGTCTGTTTTATAGGACATTCCCATAGTCCTCAAGTTTTTATATTAAAAAATGGAGATAATCTATCTACTATTAAAAGCACCCATTTTTTTATAGAGGAAGGCTCACGATATATCATAAACGTTGGGAGCGTTGGGCAACCCAGGGATGGTAACCCCGATTCCTGTTTCGGTATACTTGATACGGAAAAAAGGGAATTCAGATATATAAGAGAGCCTTACAATATTCACAAAGCTCAACAAAAAATCATAGATGCCGGTCTGCCTAAAGTTCTGGCTGAGAGAATTGGCGTTGGTTATTAAATTAAATTATTTAAGTTTAAGGAGATGAGAAATTGAAAAAGTTCTTAATATCGTTATCCATTGTATATTTTTTAATGGGAGTAAAAGAAATTTATCCCCAGGAGAGTATTAACGAGGTGCGAAGACTTTCCTTGGAGGACGGCATCAAAATAGCCCTGGAAAACAATACTTACATTAAAAGAGAGATGGAGCAATTAAAAGCAAGGGATGAGGAAGTTAAGAAAGCTTTTACTGAATTTTTGCCCAAATTTTCCACGAGTTATAATTATACAAGATTTAATGAAGAGCCTTTTGTTAAAGCTTATGGACAGGCATTTGATGTGGGTGATAAAGACCACTTTCAATGGGATATTACAGTAACCCAGCCTTTATTTACAGGTTTCGCATTAAAAAATCAGCATAAGATAGCAAGAACCCGGGCTGATATTGGAAAAATGACCATTCATCAGGCGGTTCTTGAAGTAATAAAGGAAGTAAAGGTTAGCTATTTTAGAATTTTACTTGCCAAGAAGTATCTTATGGTGACAGAAGAGGCATTTACTCAGTTAAATTCCCATGCAGAAGATGCCCAGAAATTTTACGATCAGGGGATGATTCCTTATAATGATCTTTTAAAGTCCAGGGTGGCCCTGGCAGATGCTATACAAAAAAGAGTACAGGCTGAAAGCAATGTAAAAGTTGCTATTTCGGCTTTTAATACATTACTCCGCCTTGATATTAATGAAGAATCAGATATAGTTGATATTCTCGATTTTAAACACTTTGATTATAATTTAGATGAGGCTATAGCTATTGCGTTAAAGAAAAGACCTGAATTAAAAGTATTAAATTTCTCTTTAAAAAATGCAGACTATAGTATAAAACTTGCAAAAAGCAGATACTACCCCCAGTTTAACCTTGTTGGTGATTATCAAAGGATTGGGCAGGATGGAGATGCAAGTAAAAATGATTATGCAAATAGTCATAATGAGCGCATAATGCTCATGATAAACTGGCCATTTTTTGAGTGGGGAAAGACTAAAGCAGATGTCAGAAAATCTAAATATGAGAAAAGGGCATTGGAAGAGGAGCTTGCAGGAATTGAAGATAGAATTAAATTCAGCGTAAAAAAGGCTTATCTTGATCTAAATGTAGCCCGGAAGAATATTGAAACTGCAAGCAAGTCTCTGGATCAGGCCAAAGAAAATTATCGAATTACGGATTTGCAGTACAAACAGCAGATGACGACTTCAACTGAGGTTTTAGATGCCAGGACCCTTTTAACACAGGCTCAGGTAAATTATTATAATGCTCTTTACGGTTATAATATTGCTTATGCTGAACTTAGAAGATCAATGGGAGAAAAAGGTTAAAGTGCATCAAATCCTTGAAAAAATAAAATGCAGCATGTTATATATTGATAAATACAACTTTCTATGTACAATAAACACTTACCCTTAGAAAATATGAAAAAAAATTTCAGATCATTACCCTCTGTGGATAAATTGCTAAAAAAGGATGCAATAGAATCTCTTATTAAGGCACATTCCCGTTATCTGGTAGTTGGGATAATACGGGATGTAGTCCAGAAATATCGTGAGAAAATAAATTCGTCTTCTTCAGATAATCCTGTTGAAGAGGAGGTTTTAATAAAAGAGATTAAAGAAAGAGTTGATGATTTCATGTCCTCCGGGATAAAGAAAGTTATAAACGCAACTGGTATTGTTATTCACACAAATTTAGGGAGAGCATTATTATGCAAAAATGCCGTTAATGCTGCGATTGAGGCGGCAGAAAATTATTCTAATTTAGAATTTGATTTAAATACAGGGGAAAGAGGTTCCAGGATGTCTCATGTTCAGGATTTATTATGCCATTTAACGGGAGCTGAGGAATCTTTAGTTTTAAACAATAATGCCGGTGCTGTGTTTTTAGCCTTGAATTCACTTGCCTGCAGGAAGGAAGTGGTTATTTCCAGGGGGGAACTGGTAGAAATCGGGGGAAGCTTTCGTCTTCCTGAAATAATGGAAAGGAGTGGAACTTTATTAAGAGAAATCGGCACTACAAACCGAACGGTTATAAATGACTATTTAAGTGGTATCAGTGAAAATACCGGTCTTTTGTTAAAGGTAAAGAAGAGTAATTTCAAAATGACAGGTTATACAGCGGAGGTATCACTAAAAGAAATTGTAAGCATTGGAAGGGAGAGGAACATACCTGTTATGGAAGATATGGGAAGCGGCTGTTTTATCGACCTCTCAAGTTACGGGCTAAAAACAGACACGGTAAATAGTGTCTTGAAAACCGGGGTTGACATTGTTACCTTCAGCGGGGATAAACTTTTAGGGGGACCACAGGCCGGAATTATCCTTGGTAAAAAGGAAATTGTAAATATAATCAGAAAAAATCCTTTAACACGGATCCTCAGGGTTGATAAACTGACCCTTTCTGCTCTTTTTGCTACTTTGCGTTTATACTATGATAAAGAAAAAGCTATTTCCCAAATTCCAACCATTGCTATGTTAACAAAGCCTTTAGCTGAGATAGAGAAAAAAGCCGGGAAACTATATAATAAATTAAAGAGAACAATTTCATCCGGATTTATAATTGAAATATTGGATGATTTTTCGGCTGTGGGAGGAGGAGCGCTAACAGGTGAATTCCTCCCTACTAAAATAGTTTCTATCTGTCATAAAAGGATTTCCCTTAGGCAATTATTTAATAGTCTATTAAAAAGTGATCCTCCTATGGTTTCTCGAATAAAAAATGATAAAATATATCTTGACCTGCGGACTATAAAAGATTATGAACTTAATTATATTGAGAAAATTTTAACCAGACTATTATGATTAATAGCAGCGTATTAGTTTTAAACAAAACATTTGTTCCTATCAATATAACTACAGTAAAAAGGGCATTTTGTATGCTCTATACAGGGATAGCTCTGGCAGTCGGAGAAAGCTTTCGTACTTTTGATTTTGAAAGCTGGAGTGAACTTATGGCGGACAGGAACGATGATATTATTGGAACTGCTGACAGGGCAATAAAAATACCCCGTGTGATAGCTCTGATAACTTATGATCGGATGCCTTATAATAAAATCAAATTATCTCGTGCTAATGTTTACATACGTGATCAGAATTCATGCCAGTATTGTGGAAAGGTCTTCCCAAGAAGTGAGTTAACTATTGATCATATTACTCCTCGTGCTTTTGGAGGAGCAACAACATGGGAAAATGTAGTATGCTGTTGTATAGCATGTAATAGAAAAAAGGGTGGGCG
>JAXHUS010000554.1:0-7975 GCA_034189305.1 Thermodesulfobacteriota bacterium
CGGGGTAATTCGTCCCCAGGATATAAGTCAAAATAATATCGTATATTCTTCCAGTATTGCCGATGCTAAAATTGCCTATACAGGTCAGGGGGTTATTGCGGAGAAACAGATGGTGGGCTGGGGAACCAGAATAGTTGACTATCTCTGGCCATTTTAAAGGACTTTAAATGAAGGTTACAGTTTTTATCATTTCCCTATTGTATCTTGGAACCCTTCCCAATATATTGCATGGGGCAAGGATAAAGGATATTTCAGACTTTGGTGGTGTTAGAATTAACAATTTAATAGGTTATGGACTTATAGTCGGCCTTGATGGGACCGGTGACGATACCGGAACTGAATTTACCGTTCAGACCCTTGTAAGTATGCTGGATAGAATGGGAATTACAGTAAATAAAAAGGATGTGGAAATAAGTAATGTGGCGGCGGTTATATTAACGGCAAATCTGCCTCCCTTTGCAAAGGTCGGAACAACAGTAGATGTTCTGGTATCCTCATTAGGAGATGCAGAAAGCTTGCAGGGCGGCACACTTCTTTATACCCCCCTTCGTGGTGCGGATGGAAATGTTTATGTTATGGCTCAAGGGGCGGTTTCAATCGGGGGGTTTCAAGCGGGAGGAGCAAGTGGAAGTGAAGTTCAGAAAAATCACCCGACGGTTGGACGGGTAATTGGCGGAGGCATGGTGGAAAGGGAAGTACCATTTATTTTCAGGAAAAACAGAGAAATTACAATTTGCTTACATAATGCAGATTTTACAACCTCATCCAAACTATCAAAAATTATCAATGAAGAGTGGAAAGAGAAAATTGCATATTCTTGTGATGCAGGCAGTGTAAATATAAAAATTCCGGAGGAATATAATGATAGGATTGTTGATTTTGTGGCAGAATTAGAGATTCTTGATGTACCGATGGATTCTGTGGCAAAGGTTGTTCTTAATGAAAGAACAGGCACCATCGTAATGGGAGAAAATGTACGAATTGACACAATTGCCCTATCTCATGGCAATTTAAATATTGTGATTAAGGAGGATAAAGATGTGAATCAACCCTTGCCTTTTTCAGGCGGTCAGACGGTTGTAACACCTGAATCTGAAGTAATTGCAGAAGAGGAAAAAGGGGGGTTGGTCATAGTTTCTTCCGGAGTAACCATAAATGAAGTAGTAAAAGCATTAAATGCCATTGGGGTTTCACCCAGGGATTTAATTACGATTTTTCAGGTAATAAAAGCCTCTGGCGCCCTGAGGGCCGAACTGGAGATAATATGATAACAACAGGCTTTGAACAATTATCATCGGTTAATTTAAATTACAATACGATTTTAAATAAAATTAATGAGAAAAAGTCTATTATATCTTCAGAAAGGGATAAAGAATCTATTAAAAAAGTATGCACTCAGTTTGAATCGCTTTTGATTTCCTTTGTTATAAAAGCTATGCGGGATACTATTCCAAAAACGAATCTTTTTGGTAGCGGAAAAGGAGAAAGGTTATATTCATCCCTTTTAGATCAGGAACTGGCAAAAGAAATAGCACAAAGACAAAATTTTGACATTGGGAGTATGTTATTTAAAAAGCTGTCTTTATCAGATTAAAATTTTTTCTAAAGTATGTGGTTTTTTGTCCGATAAGATAGTAGAGCCAGCTTTTTAAAAGATTTAGAAGTAAAAGAGTTAAGGAGGAAAGATGAAAATACAGGACAAGAACCAGATTCTAAATTTAAATTCCTATCTGCGCAATATAAAGTCAAAAGAAAGTTTAGAGGCTGTAAAAAATAAAGAAAAGCTTAAAAAAGAAAAAGTTGCAGGAGAGAAAGAATTTGAAGTAAATCTTTCATCCAGGGCAAAGGATATCCAAAAAATAAGGAAAGCCCTGGAAAATGTTCCTGATATACGAACAGAAAAGGTAAATTCATTGAAAAAGATGATAAAAGAGGGAAAATATAATATATCTGCTGACAAAGTAGCGGAAAGTATTCTAAAAGAATCGGTTCTTGACGAAATTCTATAAACCGATTTAAGAAAATAAAATCTTTTAAAAAAGGCTGGTAAAAAATTGGAGAGAGAATTAGCAGAAAAGTTTATTAACTTTTTAGATGATGAAAAAGTATTATATCAAAAACTCCTTACTATTCTAAAAAAGGAAAAGGAAGTATTAATTAAGGCTGATGTTAAAGGCCTTAACGAAAATAATAATGAAAAAAACGCACTTTTACATAAAATCCATAAGCAAAAAACATTAAGGAATAACATCTTTTCAAAATTTGTCCGTAATCTTAATATTCCAACAGAAAATCTAACATTAAGTCAAATAACTACACACCTTCCCCCTTCGGGTTCCATAAAAATTGAAAAACTCAACCGGCAATTCCTGGGACTTCTGGAAAAAATTAAAAAAATAAATTTTGAAAACACTAATTTTCTAAAATTCTGTATAGAAAATGTCGACCGGTCCATCGAATTTATAAACAATAAACTGTCAGGGAATCAAGATCCGTCGGTTTATATGTCAGACTGTAAAAAAACCACGGATAATAAAACAGGTAGTTTTCTTTCCTGGAAAATATAAATAAAATAAGAAAATGTCAGGAATCTCGCACCTTCTTTCAATTGCCAGGGGCGCTTTATTTATTCATCAAAAGGGCGTGGAATTAACCGGTCATAATGTCGCCAATATAAATACCCCCGGATATTCAAGACAGAACCTTGTACTAAACTCCATACCACCGACCCACGGAGTCAAGTATGAGTCCGGCAGAGGGGTTGAAGCTACAAATATTTTAAGGTCTTATGACCAGTTTTTAGGCAGAATGTTAATTAGGGAAAAAGATACCTTGGGGAAATGGAATGTTATGGAAAATGACTTCTCTAAGGTAGAGATGGTTTTTAATGAATCGGATGGTTACGGTTTAAATCAGGCTATAGGTGAATTCTTTAATGCCTGGCATGATCTGGCAAATAATCCTGAGAGTATTACAGAACGAAAGAATGTTCAGGTTAAAGGACAGATACTTTCTGAAAGATTCAATACAAATTATAATATTTTAAAAGATGTACAGCAAGATATGAATGAAGAAATAAAAGTTGCAGTGGATGAAATAAACAGTCTATCAAGCCAGATTGCTACTTTAAGCAAAAAAATTATAGAGGTAGAAGGTTCGGGGGTTGATGCAAATGAAGAGCGTGATCAAAGGAATCTTCTCCTGGAAAGACTGGCAGAACTGATTCCCATCAATTTTTTAGAGGATAAAAACCGAAATTTCAATGTTCTTATTTCAGGAGGAAAATCTATTATAGCAGATAGTTATTTCTATAAACTGGATGTGGAGCATGACCGGGATAATCAGAATTTTTTTAATATTTATTTTGTCGGTGCTGATGGCAGTAAAACTGATATAACCTCCAGCATTACTTCAGGTGAACTTGGATCTAAATTACAAATGCGCGATACTGGTGTATCTTCATATATTGAAAAATTAGACAGGCTTGCTTCAGCTTTTGTATATGAAGTGAACAAAATTCATAGAGAAGGATATGGCATTGACGAATCTTCTGAAAATCTATTTTTTAAATTAAATACAATTATTGGAATCCCGGGAGAGGATAATACGGGCGGTGCGAAAATAGACGATATCAGCATCTCGAATGATGCCAACACCAGGGATGTATACAAAATAGTATTTCAAAAAAGCAGTGAATATGTAATCTATAATGAAACAAAGGGCGATTATCTTTTTAGTGTTGATAATAATAACAATACTATCTTGTATAATGACGGCTCACAAAAAAGAATTGAAATTCCACCCGCCACCTATACAGGAGAAGATCTTGCCCGGAAGATTGAGACTATGCTTGAAGAAGAAAGCGAAAATAATCAAGATTACGCCGTTACCTTTGACAGGACAAATAGAAAGTTCAATATAGGGAATAACTTTAATAATTCAAATTCTCTTACTATATACTGGAATGATGAGGAATCTACAGCAGCTTCAATCCTTGGGTTTAACAAAGAAGAAGAGGTAATAATACAGGGCGGCACGGATGAGAGTGATTTTCGTAGCGGGGTTTATGATTATGCTTCAGGAAATAGTGTGGCCTTTTCAGGAATCACCTTGAGCATATCGAATAATACCAACATTCCCCATGCTGAAGATACTTTTATCATTAACCCTCAAAAAGATGCAGCTTTAAATATTTCCCTTACAGATAGTATCCTTAATGATCCTAATAAAATTGCAGCAGCTCAGGATGAACTCGGACTTGATAATATAAATGCCCTTAAAATAGTCGATCTTCAAAAGGAACTGATAATGAATAATAATACCGCAACTTTTGAAGACTTTCATAATAGCATTGTGAGTGAAGTAGGACTTTTTGCGCAAAACATAGAAAGGGAACTCAAGCATCAGGAAAACGTAGTTGACCATATAAAAAACAGGATATCATCCCTTTCAGGAGTATCACTGGATGAAGAGATGACAAATTTAATTAAGTATCAGCAAGCTTATAATGCTGCTGCAAAATTGATAATTGTATCCGATGAGATGCTGAATACCCTTTTAAATATTCGCAGGTAAAAAGAGGAAAGATAGAATGCGCGTAAGTACAAATATGATTTATCAGAGCATTATTAAAAATTTGAGTCTCCATGCAGAAAATCTCTTGAGTCTACAGGAAAAAGTATCCACCGGTAAGGAGGTTAACAGACCAAAAGACGATCCCATTGGAAGCAAGAAAATTCTTAATTATAGAAGTCAGTTAAATTCCCTAAAACAGTATAATACCAACCTTAATCAGGGTAAGGCATGGTTAGGTTTAACAGAAACTTCTTTAATGGATTTAACTGATTTAATCCGTAATGCTAAAGATATTGCCATAACACAATCTTCCGATACGGCGGATGCTTTAAGTAGAGAATCTTCATCCGAGGAAGTATCCGGAATTGTTAATAGTATTATTCAAAATTTAAACGGCAAGTTTACAAACCGCTATCTTTTCAGTGGACATAAAACCTTAACCCACGCTTTCAGCCTTTATGACAAAGGAGCAATTTACAATGGAGATTTTGGAATTACTAACCTTCAAATTTCATCTTTTCAAAAAACTGAAATAAATATTATCGGTTCCAGAATTTTCCCTACCAGTGTAACTGACCTGGGAGAAATGAAAAACTATAGTACCCAGCTTCATAAAGAGACCGCAGGTTTTGCTTATTCATATTCTAAAGTAAATTCCGGGTTTGTCTTTGTTACGGGAACAAATGACCAGATTGTATTTAATGACGGGGTTGACCATGTAGTCAGTGTAACGGATTCAGAAAAAGGCGGACTTTTAAATTCGGGGAAGGTTTATTCAGGCAGTCAGGTAGCAAGCGCCCTTAAGAAGACATTAGAAAGGGAAAATAATGGAGATGATACCTACACTGTAACTTATGATGTGGTAGCAAACCGCTTTAACGTAACCAATGACAGCGGAAATACCAATACAATAACGTTAAAATGGGATGATGCCCAAACAACAGCAGAAGGAACTCTGGGCTTTAATAATTCTTCAGCCGATACACTATCCGTTGGCAATCAGGTATCCGGGGACAATGCCGTTGCCTTTAACGTGATAACAGGAGTAAATGACAGATTAAATGTCTCTATTGATGGGACCGCCGCATCTGGAGAGATCGTAATAACTTCAGGTAATTACCTGGCCACTGAGCTTGCAACGGAAATTCAGACCAGGATAAATGCTGACGCCCTTATTTCGGGAGTAACGGTTTCGTATGATCCTTTCCAGGAAATATTTGTAGTTAATTCACCCACTAAAGGTGCAAATTCAAAGGTAGAGATAACATCAGGAAGTAATGATTTTCTTTCTACAATTCATATGCCTCCTATATCGGTGGATGGAGAAGAGTCCACTTCCCTTTCCTTACTCAATGAAGGGAGGGGGGTAATGGAAGGAAAAATCAAGATTACAGACACTTATAGTAATTCCGTTGTGATAGATCTTTCCACAAGCACCACAATTCAGGATGTTATTGACGCTATAAATGCCCAGGCAGGGGTCGGTTTGCATGCCACTTTTACTGCATCTTTTTCCGATGATAAAAAGGGTCTGAAGTTAACGGATGGAAGCGGCGGCGGTAACATTTTAGTAGAAGAAGCAGGGGCAAAATCCACCACGGCCCAGGATCTGGGAATTGCAGGAATAGCCGCTGGAAATACCTTAACAGGTAAAGAGTTGAAACCGGATATATCTCTATCCACACCTATTCAATCGACTTTTGACGGCAATCCACCCACCCTTGGCTCCTTTAAGATAGAAAACGGAAGTTTAAGCAGTACTGTTAATTTAAGCGATGTCAGAGTGGCTACATCCGCCTATGTGGCTTCCGGTAGTTCTATTTCCAGCGATTTTGTTCTAATTTCCGGTACTAATAATGTTTTAAGGGTAACGGATTCGGGTGGGGGCCCTGTAGATGTGGATATAATTGCCGGAAGTGGTCTGATAAGCGGAAATCACTATACAGGGGCACAGATTGCCGCGGGAATTCAGACGGCTCTCAATGCAAACGGCACTTTGTCGGGAACATACACTGTAACATACGATGATACAGAAAAAACATTTTCTATTTCCTCAAACGATGCTGCGACAAATATTGCCCATACCAGCCCTGCAAGCACGATATCATCCACCCTTGGCTATACAGGCGATGATTCAGGAGTCGGACCTCATGTAAGTGATAAGACGGTTGCATTTAATGTTCTTACAGGTGTTAATGATGCTTTTCAAATTGGTATTGATAATCAGACTGTAACTGCTATAACAATAACAGCAGGAACATATACCGCCTCTTCCCTGAAAAATGAGATTAACACAAGGATGAGTAATCAAGGATTAACCGGTTTTACAGTTTCATATACAGGTAATATGTTTGCTATAAAGTCCTCAACCACAGGAGCGGATTCAAAGATTGTCATTGCATCCGGAGCCAATGATTTTCTTACAACGGTAAATATTTCTCCTGCCACATCCAATGGCAATGAAGGTGGAAATATAGGGGACATTATAAATAAGATTGATAATTCAGAAACAAAGGTAAAAGCTTCTTTAAATTCAAACAATAATGGTATTAAGGTTACATCCTTAGAAAAAGGTCGGGTGCTTGAAATTTTTGATTTTAACGGAGGGAGAACCGCTGAAAATCTTGGAATATCCGGAATTAGGGATATTCTTGACAGAGAGATGACATCTTTAGGGGATAATAGTAAACTTAATCCTGCTATGAATCTGAATTCTTCCGGATATACAAAATCTACAACTGTACCGACTTCTTATTTTGTTTTTAAAGATGGGGTTAATGAAGTTATAAATTTTAATGATGGTGTTGCTCGAACAGCGGACTTGATTGATAACAGCAGCATGATGGAAGGTGAGGTTTATACAGGACAGCAGGTTGCTGAATTTATTAAGCAGGCCATTGAGACACAAAATGGAACAGATGATGAATACAATGTCACATACTCTTCCGATACCGGTAAATTCACCATTGAAAATCCTGCGGGAAATAATAATATTACTTTAAACTGGAGTAATCCCGGGAGTACTGCCACTACTTATCTTGGTTTTTTAAACAGCGCGGATGACATTGTATTGAACGGAGATTCCACTTCCAGTGACAATCCCGTCAATTTCGTTGTATTAACCAATGTTAATGACTCTTTTTTAGCATCTGCCGATGGAATAAACTGTAATGCCTCCATAACAATTACCCAGGGAGCTTACAGTGAAATTTCCGGCGGCAGCAGCCTATCATCTGAAATAGAAACCAGGATAAACGCCGATACCAGTCTCAATCCTTTGCCAGATATCAGGGTGTCTTATGTAAACGGTGAGGGTTACACCATTACTTCGGGAAGTTTTGGAGAGAACTCCCGGGTAATACTTACTCCCGATCCCAATTCTACTATTGATTTTCTTGAG
>JAXHUS010000555.1:0-8687 GCA_034189305.1 Thermodesulfobacteriota bacterium
ACGAATTGTAGCCCGGTTATTTTTTATTCCCCTTCTGTACAGTTTGAATCGAATGGTGTGTAAGATATGATAAACCAGAACAGTAATGAATATATGTCCATCCCCCTAAACTCTTTCCGATGATTTTTTTAATTTAATTTCCTGAGCCAGGAATTCTGCCATCAGCAAGGTTCGCTGCACAATACTTATTCTTAAGACTCTCTCCTGTGGTGTATAGCGGTCTTGTGCAACGGGACCGATACCGCAGATAACAGGAACTTTTAGCGGCACAAGTCCTGCTACTGATGGTGCAACGGAAGATTCTTGCTCTAAGGGTATATCCCATTTTTGTGCGACTGTACAAAGCAATTGGGCAAGTTGGAGATTGATCCGTTTCTTTTTCATGGGGGGACGATCGGAAATTTTGTCCAGAGTCCAGCGAAGTTCTTTTGTATCAAGGATAGAATACATTTTTTCTTCTATGGTATCAGCCAGTTTTATATCAAGGTAGCTAAGTACAAGCGTGATCCTTAAACGATGAGGAAGTGACATTCTAAAAGCTTCCGTATTAAAATCTATAGCGCCAATATAAATACGGTCTTTTCGGGATGAAAGCCCTGAAAGTTTTGCCAGTTTGTCATGGGCCCACAAAAGGACTTCGGGAGACTTTTGATGTTGGCCAATTCGCTGTGGTTTCCCTTCAATGACAAGTCTATATTTTCGGTTCCCTCTGCGCTGAGTTCTCACGTTAGCATTCGGGCTTCCCGGTCGTAAGACAAATACACGACCAGCTTTTGAGGAAGCCTCACGGATAATGTCAGCGCTATAACGGCAGTCCCTTCCTTCATCAAGATAATAAAGAACACCGATAGGGAGTTGGTGAAGCAGTCGGTTATGTCTTAGTGCCAGCAATATAAACAAAAGCATAACGAGAGGCGCCCGGGACATGGCGATACCCTCGCCATAAAGCCATTCGGGATCACGCCTAAATGCCTGTGTGGGAATATTTTGTTCAAAAGGAATATCCATATGCCCGATAAAAAGGGTGCCTCCTGCAAATCCTGTGTTTGTCTCCCATGTACATGCAGATCGAGTATCCGTGAAGTCTTTAACAGATTTCATCTTAATTTCTTTCAGTACTGTATCAAGCTTCTTTATAGCCATGGAATTTCCTACCGGATCGTAGGTACGACTTGAAAGGGAACACCACTCTGCTATCTGCTTTTCGATAAGGTCTCGACGTTTGGTTAAGAAAGAGAAAGTAAGTTTTTCCGGGTCCTTATCCTGTATTTTTATAATTGGGGGAGTCGGTGTTCCAAAATACCGTGCACTTGCCACTTCAACAAGCCTGTTGACGAGTGCCGCAAAATCCAGCCCTGCCTGTTGAGCGGCAATAACATATGATCCATGTTCTCCAAGACTCGGTAAGCTGTTTATTTCCAGAATGTAGAGATTACCGTCTTTATCAAGTCGCATATCCACTCGGGCAGAATCATAACAGCCCAGTGCAGAAAATGCCTGGATAGCAATATCTTTTGCCCGGTGCATAAGTTCTTCTTCTATAGGAGCCGGACAAATCCAATTAATTTTACGTCCTGACTTACCTTTTTTATCCTCCATAGTATATATGGGGGGACCGTCATCCCCGAATATGATTTCACATGGAGGTAACGCTTCCGGTGGGTTGTTTCCGATGAGTCCTACATTAATTTCTCGACCTTCAATATATTGTTCCACCAGGACAGGCTGGGCAAATGCAGAATGGATTGACTTAGCAGCATTATGAAGTTCTTGCTCATCGTTAACTATTTTTATCCCCATGGAAACTGCTTCATTCTTCGGTTTTACAATGAGAGGGAAGGGGAGATCAGGAGCCTTGAAGTAAGGAGCATCAAGTATGCTGAATTGGGGCGTTGGAAGTCCATGCTGCAAAAAAATCATTTTTGCCACTACTTTGTCAAGGGCAAGAGAGTGTGCAAGTGGTCCGGAACCAACATAGGGAATACCAATCATTTCGAGAATCCCGGGAATATGGGTATAACGCGCCTGGCCTTGTATACCGTAAGAGAGGTTAAAGACCATACCAGGGCGCTCATTTTTAAGTACTTTTGGCATAAATTCTTCAAGTTTCTCAATAATGTCCTTATCCGCTTCAAAATATGTTACCTGGTGACCGTATTTTTTTAATCCATCGGTAATTCTTTTTATTGCCTTTTTTCCGTATTTTTCAAGGTTGGGTATACCAAAAAGATTAATGACATTTTTGCTTTGGCGGTTATATACAACAGCGATTTTCATATATATTCTCCTGGTAAGAAAAGATTAATTATCACAGCTATTTTCCAGTTTTGGCCGCTTAATTTTGTTGATTCCAAAGGGGAAGTTATAATGATTGCTTGTTTTTATTCAAATTGAAAATAATTTCTTTTTGAAATGCCCTTCAGGGCATTCATAAATAACAATAAATAACTATCTATTACAGTGCTTTTGAATTTTTTAAAAAATATTTACATACTTTTCTCACCCAATTTTTTGTTTATTCAACTTAATTTTCAGTAAATGTTTATAATTTACAATAATTGTCAATATTATATCTAATAAAAAACTTTCTGCATCAAAATTCAATCCAAAAATTGCTATTATTGTAATTAAGACCGCAAAAACAAAAAATGCGATAAGTGCCCTCGTCTTTTGTAATTTTTAAAACTTCCCGACGGAAATAACAACAATTTCTGAGGACATAATCCCAAAAATTGCAGTAGCAATTTTTGGTTAATTAAAAAGTTCAAATAGCAAAGAATAATAAAAGTGAAATTAAATTTTCCATTTTCCCTTTTGCATTGCCTGAAAAATGCAAAGGTATTTTTGGGGATTATCAGGAACCCCTATCTTAATATGAATCCCAAAAAAGTCTTATTTTGCATTTTACTTTTAAGCATTTCCTTCTTGACCATGTTAGCCAGGTCTTTCAAGGGCTGTGGAGACTTTTTTGCATATTCATCCAGAAAAGAGGCAACCTTGCTCGTGTTATAAACTACACCATCATTACCTTTAATCACTTCAGAAACAGCGTCCATATTTACATAGATGAGATATTTTGCCTGAAACATCAGTTCAGGATCGCCAAGGAGTATTTTCAGAGCTTTTTCAGAGCTATTATAAAGCAAGGTAGTATACATTTTTCCGTTTTTTATTACGGATAGAACTTTATCACGATATTGCCGCAAAAGTTTAAGATCGTTCCGGCTTTTAAAAAGTTTATTATAAGCCGTTTCCCATACAGTGATGTTATTTTCATTATATTCGAATGCCCCCAGATCCAGAGCATTGTTAGTTATTATTCTTGACTCAAAAGATAATTCCTTTACATACTGATATTCCAGATTATGATTTAAAGGAAAAGTATAATCTGTAACCACATCAATACAAACCGAAGTGTCTTTTAGGTGGAAATCTTTATTATCAAAGTCAAAAAAACCTGGAAATTCGCCTATGATATTGTTTGTAAAAACGTCAACTTCCGTTATGGTATCCGACAGCCAGTTATAATTACCCCTGATATTTTGATTGGTTCTCCACACTGTAATTGGTGTGCCGGTATTTTTATAAAATATATTGTTATCTGCAACTATATTCGCATCCGGACTTGAAATTTCAAAGATACGACCGGCGGAGGCAACAGCATTTATAATACATGTATTATTAAAAAAATACAGGGTTCCCGCTCTTGGGATATCCCCACCACCTCCATCCCCTCCAAAATGAATCATTCTGTTGTTATCGGTATCGGCCGGTTTTATAATCACATTTCCGTAAACATAAGCATCGGAAACCCCGTTATCATCATTATCAACCAGGTCCAGCTGTGAATTTTTCCCTCCCTCTATCCAGTTATACCGAATTACAGCGGTTTCTACCCTTGACTTAAACTGCTGTCCGTCACCCACAAGATCGCCCACCCTACAAAACTGCACAGTAACTTTACTGCCCTCTCCCCCGGCGGCAAAATATAAATTATGACAATATTCCGAAGAAGAAACCCCTGATCCATTATTATATATATTACACTTTTCCACCGTCATATTTTGAGGATTTCCATGACCATTCTGAATACCTATCCCGTTATTATATACTTCACAATTTTTAAGGGTTACATTATCAGCATACTCGGGTCTGACGGCACACGCCTTTTGTGAATAAATTTTCGTGTTCCCGCTGTCATCAACGAATGAATGAGTATTGTTTGCATTTCTAATTACAAAACCATCTATAATAATATGGTCTGATAAGTAATTTTCAAATTGACCTATCTTTATAATCTGTCTGTCTTCATTCCAGTAGTCAACAGCAGTACTGCTGACGGCATTTTTACCGTCAATAATTGGTTTATTCCCTTCTTCATCGGGGATTCCCTGAAGTATTATGGGATTGTCCGCTGTTCCTGCACCATACAGTAAAAATTTTTCATAATACGGCGTACTTTTACTATAAACCTTTATTATGTCTCCTGCCTTTAAATTATGGGTTGGGCAGTCTATTATACGGGAATATGTTTTACCTGATCCAACTTCATAGACATCACCATGGAGTATATTGCCGTAAAGCAAATATAAAAGCAAAACTGGAATAATTAAAAATCTTTTCATAAAAACATTTATCGATTCCATCCTTTTCTCCTGTAATATAAGTATCTAAAATATGGAATATATTTGGATTATATGACCTGAAACCAGGGAAAAACAGAATAATTTTCTTTATATATACTGTTTATATAAAACGGGTCCTGTTCGATTATTGCTTTTGCTTCATCCAGACTACCGGTTTGGAGGATATAGATTCCTTTGTTAAATTCCCGGCCAGGCCCCCCGGCTATGACTTTTTTTTCTTCCTTTTTCTTCATGAGGTAATCCATATGAGCAACTGTTAATTCGGCCAGATATTGAGGCAGACCTAAGTCTGTCGCCTTTCCTTCCTGATACATTTTCAAAATATATGATAGGGGTTTTGTAGTGAGCTGGGAATTTTTAAGGATTTTCCCTGGCTCGGGTTCTATTTCGACGATTCCCACGTATTTCATCCTTGAATCCCTCCTTTCTTTATTGCTTCCTTCATTTGCAATATAATAGATTCCGTAATTTTGCAGATAGATTTGGGCCTTATACTGACCATCAGCAGCTGGCAAAATTGATTGAAAAATATCTTCATAATCTGAAAATGGAACAAATAATGGTTCTGATTGTCCTTCCCAAAGAAAGCATATAACAGATGGATACCCTTCAAGCTTCTGCAAATCTTCTTTGCGTAATTCATAAAAAGTTCGCCCGCCAGGATGAACTTTCGAGTACCTAATATAGATTCGCACTGCGCCTTTTCCCAATTCAAATACTACTATCCTTTTTCCTGGGCATAATCTAAATGCCTCCTTTTATCTGTCCCTGTTAATAAATCAATCAACCCGGGAGCAAAAAAAAGTTTATTCCTTTTTCTACCTGCCACTTCATGAAGAATACCAACTTCAATAAGCCTCAAGACACCAGTTTTTACAGAATTAAACGGCATATTCCATTTTTTGCTCAGAGCGGAAATCGAAAACACAGGACTCAGAAAAATTTCGTCTATCAATCTATGGCCAGATTCAGGAACTTTTTTCGTCCCTTCAAGCTTTTTTTGATATTCAGAATATAGTTCAAGTATTTTTTTTGCATCAGATACAGCCTCCCGTGCTTGATTTGCCACTCCCTGGAGAAAAAATTCAATCCATCCCTGCCAATCACCTCTCTGACTAACAGCTAGGAGTTTGGAATAATATTCATCTCTGAATTTATCAAAAAATGCCGAAAGATAAAGAAGGGGTTGGGTTAAATGTCCTCTTTCACAAAAAAAGAAAGTAATTAAAAGCCTTCCAATGCGTCCATTACCGTCAAGAAAAGGATGGATTGCCTCAAATTGATAATGCATCAAGGCACATTGGATTAAGGGGGGTTCTCCAGGATCCGAGTGAAGATATCTCTCCCAGTCACTGAGCGCCCGTTTCATTTCTTCCACTGGTGGTGGCACATAGGTAGATTCATTTAGCGAACATCCTGGTGGACCTATCCAATTCTGACTCCGGCGGATTTCTCCAGGGGTGACATGTTCTCCCCGTATCCCTTCCATCAAAACCCTGTGAATCTCACGAATTAACCTCATGGATATAGGCAATCTTTCCAAACGATCAATCCCATGTTCCATAGCCCGAATATAATTTCTCACCTCACGGACATCAGGAACTTCAGGTTCTTCAAATTCCGCAGCCTCAAAAAAGAATAGATCACTAAGGGAGGCCTGAGTTCCTTCGATTCGGGAACTGGATACTGCCTCACGGCGGATGTATGGAGCAATTAAAAGATACGGATTGAGTAGCAGTCTACCTGTTCCTGACAACTCACCTAATAATCTATCAGCATCAGAAAGGAATTGGATAAGAGTACTATCATATTTAATCTGTGGTGGGAGGGCAGTAGGAACAAATGCCCAATATTCTTCCGAGGTTTTTATGCACTTCCCTGCTGATGAATTCTCAAAATCTTTGTGATTCAATTTTTATAGACTCCAATTTAAAAATCCTGCAATAAACAAATAATTATTGCAGGATATTGCCAAATCCTGCAATAAACAAATTTCTTATTAACGTATTCTGCAATAAGCTATTCCCTTATTGACAGATTTCACAATTTCAACTCAATAGTTACCCCTGCATCATTTCCGAAAATATCCACCACCCGCACTGCTAAGATACGTTTCTCTTTCCTCTCCACTTTTTCTCTTACTACGATTGGCACGGTTTTAGCTTTTTCCCCATTTCCCTGAATGTCTGCCACTGGCTTTTGAAAGTAAACCTATCATAATCCCAGTCAACAGCCCAATAATCTATGAGAACTTCAGAATTATTCCTGGCCATTTTCATTAATGCCTTGTAGCCTTTCTGACTTTTTTGATGTATGGCTAACGGGAATATCCATAAGTACATATCGCTTGTACACCAATCTGTATCTCCACCTTCCCATCATCTGACTCTTTTATTTCCGGCTTGCTTAACCTCAAATAAGGTCTTTCATAAAACCTCATTTCTCCTTCAATGATTCAGAAACTTCCCTTTTAACCTCTTTTTTAACTTGCTTTCTATCATAGCCCTTTTTCCCCATGCGGGTGGAAAGGGGACCGCTTTCTTGCCAGGGTATAGGGATTCTTAACATTTTCCAGATGGGTTTTTTCTTTTGCAAGCCTATGCATCAACCTTTTTAATAACTTTTTTGATTTCTTGCCATAAGTTGGGTTTGTGAACAATTAAATATTCCAGGCCGTTCAAATGGGAATAAGTTTCAATGATCTTAATGTAACATCAGTCTTTTAACCGGGTTTTTCCAACAGGTCCTTTTTTTGAGTTTTTTTTCGATAATTATGTCGAAAACGTCAGTATCATCATAATCAAGATTAATTTTCCTGCGCCACAAGCGTTCTTGTTTTTCAGCAGATGTCTTTTGTAGATAACCTTTTACTTCGGCTGGGAATCCTCGCTCCACTCTAACAGCTACCCAGACTTTCATTCTTTTTCTATATGTCATAATAACCTCTTCTAAAAATTGGTTAGCCGCCTATGCCAAGAAAAAACATTAGCATATTCCAAAAATGTACAAATTTCACCAAGTCTGCTCATCTTGAAGGTCGGTCGGTTCAGCTGACGTACAAAAAGAGCGCGTCTCTCATCATTTGAAACAATGCTATAGCTTGCGCCAAGGTTGGGTGTAATAAGATGTATATCGTTGAAACGCAATAATCCAGAGTAAATTGGGGTAGAATGCTCAACTTCAAAAAGAGATCGCAATTTACCAACGCCACGTTCGATCCAAATTACGTCAACTTCTGAGATAATGTCCATTACTGTGTGAAATGACTGTGGAAGAATATCCTGACAGTTAAATTGATGGGTAATGGACCAATCCATCTTATTTCGATCATTGGCTGGTATCCATATGTCGTACCCTTTTATTGCTCCAATAGATCCCAATAAAGTCTGTATTTGTGAATGAGAAAGTTCCGGTACTTCTTTCAATTTGGACATATCGATTAACGAAACAAGTTCTTGCCAGCCCATATATGCTTCAACGTTAAATCTTCCGGCATTCGCAATATAAAGCTCTATTCCGTCATCTTGCAGATATATTTGGGCCTTATACTGACCATCAGCAGCTGGTAAAATTGATTGAAAAACATCTTCATAATCTGAAAATGGAACAAATAATGGTTCTGATTGTCCTTCCCAAAGAAAACATATAACAGATGGATACCCTTCAAGCTGTTGCAAATCTTCTTTGCGTAATCCATAAAATGTTCGCCCGCCAGGATGAACTTTCGAGTACCTAATATAGATTCGCACTCCACCTTTTCCCAATTCAAATAAGGACAAACTAGCATCAAATTTGCGCAATTTACCATACCGCTTCATAAGTTCTTCGAGAAAATAGACTTTAGTTTTGTTGGCCATTGGTTATACTTCCTTTAGTTTCAACAGATCAAGACAATTCCCTAAATAAATTACTATCCGTTTCGTAGGATCAAAATTATTTACTATTTCTGCCTTGTTAAACATATGTATATTCTTCTGTCTCCTCTTTTCTTTCTTTTAATCGTAATAATTTTTTATTCATATTGCCCGAGATATTAATTGA
>JAXHUS010000556.1:0-4489 GCA_034189305.1 Thermodesulfobacteriota bacterium
AGCAAATTCACCGCGAAATACCCATAACCCCCATGCCTTATTGAATGTAAAGCCAATTGTTTGCTGCTGATAATATTTATATCTTAAAGGCACCACAACATTAAGTCTTCTTCTAAAAGGTTCGTCCATAATTATGGTCGGATCATCGGTGAAGCTGTGAAAAAAGTTGAAAGTCAGAAAATATCCGCCTATCTCGCCGCATATTCTGCCTCCGAACTCGCTGTTTTTCACTGTATTATCCTTCGCATCATCACGTAATTCCACATCTACAAAGGGAAGACTGGTCCCGAAAACTAAAAGATCCGGTGGGTACGCAGTTCCTGTCCATGGACTTTTATCCCTTCCAGGTGTGGTTAGGCCGAAATTTGTAACATCCATATAGAATTCATTTTTTTCAACATTTGCGGGAATCCATACAAGCTCCATAAAAACATTCCGCTCCATATTGAGCTGGTACATTGCCTTTACAGAATACAGGGGAATTCTGATATCCTCCCAGTCCCTTGTAATAAACTGCCTTCTTTGATCCAGAGGATTTATGATGTCCATAAGGCGCATTCCATCGGTCTCTCCCCAGACTATCTGCTGTTTGCCCAGCCTTAAACTTAAATCACCTATATTTACATCCGCATATATTTCCCTGAATTCATTTTCAAGGGCCAGAGAATCATGAGAATCGTCATATTTATCCTTCCAGTTACCCATGTCATACATAGATTCGTACAGAGTCCGCCATATTCCGTAAAAACTTACGGATTCCCAGGGATTATAACCTACCTCAAGCTGAAGACGGTATTCACTTGACACCCAGTCTGAATTTGTAGTTCTGATAGACGTCTGGTTTTGCATGTATCCGTTTAATGTAAGCTGTCCGTCAAGAAAACTGAATCCATACGATAGATAGGGAAAGAATAAAAGTAAACTGAAAAACAAACAAAAAACTTTCAATAAATCCTTCCTTTTCTTCATGCTCTTCCTCCTTTTATAAATTAATAATTAATGTTATCTATCAACTAAAAATTTTGGTCTAATTAAATATGTAAGGGTGGGAACCAGAAATATAGCTCCAAAAACGTTCATAGCCAGAAGAAAAGCAAGCAGGAATCCAATTTCTGCCTGAAACCTGAGA
Organism: Thermodesulfobacteriota bacterium; assembly: GCA_034189305.1. Lineage (GTDB taxonomy): Bacteria > Desulfobacterota > WTBG01 > JAXHUS01 > JAXHUS01 > JAXHUS01. Next base: position 1,130 of record JAXHUS010000556.1, read on the forward strand.
TCTGAAAAATACCAGAAGATAATTCCCACAATTACTGTAATACCTGTTACAACTACTGCCCGTCCTGTCGTACCAAAAGTGATAATGATGGATTTCTTCCAATCCTTAAGAATATTATATTCATCCCCTATTCTTGAAAGCATATAGATGCCATAATCAACACCAAGACCTGCACCAATTGCGGCAACAGGCAGCACGTTTATTGTCATTCCCATCTTTGCCAGAACCATATATGCCATTGATATAAAGTTGGCGGTAATTAGCGAGACAAGAAGTATAAAACCACGGGTTAAAGATCTGTATGGAATAACGCAACATATATAGATTACCCCCAGAGCTAAAAATAAAATGAGGTGATTATACTTTCCCACAACTTCATTAACTGCTGCCGTTACCCCCATTATACCACCTGCAAGTTTAAAGTCAAGATGTTCTCTGGGAATATTATATTCATTTAAGAAATCCTTTGCTTTATCCACGGCATTTTTAATGGTTGAACCTTTATGGTCCTTAAAATAATAAATAATATTTCCATTTTTGTATTTAAGGTCCGAATATCTGTCAAAGTCTCCGGGCTCTCCTTTGCTTAGATACATAAATATGTAAAAAGCGATATCATCTTTTGTATTTGGGATTACAGCCCATTTAGGATCACCCTCGTGAAATTCTCTATTTAGTTTCTTTATAATCTCAACCAGTGACTCAGTTCCTCCAAAACCTGCACACTCCCTCATTTTTAACTGAAATGCCTCTACCGTATTTAACACTCTGGGTTCTTTCAAAACATCATTATGTTTTCCCTGCATAATAACAAATAAAGGGTTGGTTCCGGGAAATTTTTCATTCAGATTTTTATCATCGGTGTTGTATCTTGATTCAGGCCACAAAAGCGATGAGCCGGGATGAGGGTCCCCCACCTCAAGTTTTGTACTCAAGCCTATAGATACAACAAATATAATAAGCCAGACAATTAGAACAATGGCAATATTTCTTTTCTTTTCCATCAACCACACGCCAGCACCGTGTAATATTCTTCCTAAAAAATCAAGACCTGGTTCAGATTTCCTCAGTTTTAAGGGATGTTTAACATAAGAAAATACAATGGGATTAAGAAGACTCACGCCCACTATTGCACTTAAAAGCCATGTTCCGGCAATGATTCCCAAAATCTGTAATAGTGGGATTGGTACTATAGAGATTATATAAAGGCCTGCCGCATCAGTAATAATAGAGGTTGAGGATGGGACAAACATTGTTTCAAGGGTACTCTTGGCCGCCTCTTTACTATCTTTTAATTTTAAGTAATCTTCTCCGAATCTTTCCGTAAGCTGAACCGAATGACTTATTACTCTTGCACCAATTACAAAAGGAATAACAAGACCAAGGGGATCAAGGTTAAATCGCAAAATTCCCATAATTCCCAGGCCCCATACGGCATTAATAAGCCCGAGTATAAGGGGGAAGGGAATAAGTGCCCAGTTAAAACGGCTTAAAAATATAGATAGAACTATCATTTCTGCTATCAGGCTTCCGATGAATATCTTAACCGACTTTGGGTTATTATTGTAGATCCAGCCCAGCAGCATTGGTCTTCCGGATATATAGACATTCAGGTCATCTCCTGCAACATCTTTAATTATCTTTTGAAGGTCTTTAAAGAGCTTATGATAGTCAATTCCTTCCTTGAAATTAGAAATAATTAAAGCTGCCGTTCCATCCATGGATACAAAGTATCCGCGTATCGCCTCATTTGAATAAATCTCTTCCCTTAACCGTTTCACCTCTTCAGGAGTCTCCGGCACCTTCCCGCCTCTGTAAAAGGGTTGAATATCAAGCCCTCCGCCAACACCCCTGATGTTTTTTACCTTCTTTCTTGCTATAGAGATAACCTGAGAAGTTATTGCATCTGGATGAAATTTCACCTCATCCGTTATTGTTTTAATTTTTTTCAATATCTTATGGTCAAAAATATCCCCATTTTTCGCTTCAAGCCCTATTAGCATGGTGTTTGCGCCACCAAATATCTCCATGAATTTAATATGAATCTGAACATATGGATGTTTAAGGGGAAGGGTTGTGCCAAGCACTGTCCGGAAACTTACATGCCTGATCTGGTAAGCCAGAATTAATGTGACAAGTATTGTAAATATTACTATGGGAAAACGATAATTAATTGTAAAATTAGCAATTTTTTTTATCATTTTATAGATCCTTTGTAATTTATTTTAATATTTTCCATTCAGAAGAGTATCGCTTTTCTTTTTTTATTATCCTTCCATTTTCACCGGAAAGATAAATTTTACCTCCGAGAATTTCAATTCCATAGTACCATGAAAAACTTAAATCTCCACCGGGACCGATAAAGTTCCAGGTTTTTCCTTTATCAGTACTTTCAATAACGGTACCATACAAACCGACTGCACAGAAAACATCATCTTCTGCTTTCACCCTGAAGAGATGATTTTTTATTTCATTGGCCGCCTGTTCCCATATTTTTCCGCCATTCTCTGTTCTTAATAAATAACCACCAATCCCAACAGCTACTCCAAAGTTTGAATCAAGAAATGAGACGCTATTTAAAGTGGGTAAAGCCTCTGCAAGTTCTGTTATTTCAAGGACCTTCTCCCCGCCCATTACTTTTAGCCATGTTTTTCCGCCATCCTGTGTATAAAGAATATTTCCAAACTCCCCTACTGCAACTCCCACATCATCAGTAGCAAAGTCAATGCCGTTTAAAATAATATCCTGTCCTGTGGATATATTAATCCAATTCTTTCCTCCATCCTCTGTATGGATAATAGTCCCAAATTCTCCCACAACAAAACCTTTTCTTTCATTAAGAAAACATAAATCGAAGAGCTGATTTTTTGTGGTACTTTCCTGCTTTAGCCATGTTTTTCCGCCATCTTTCGTACAAAGAATAGTTCCTTCACCACCCACAGCAAATCCGATCATCTTATTAATAAATTGTATTCTGAATATTGCCTTTTCAATACCGGAATTCTGCATTGTCCATGTTTTTCCACCATCCTGTGTGTTCCAGATCTCACCAAAGTATCCGACACTATAGCCTGTATTTTCATCAATGAAATTAATATCAAAAAGGGGAAGTCCTGGCAAGACTTTTTTCCCCTTTTTATTTAATTCGGATTTTGCAAGGAGGGTTTTTATATTAAACCCAAAAATTAAAATAAATATCAAGATAAACCATATTAATTTCTTCTTCCTTCTATTTTTCATATTAACTCCTTTTAATAGATAACGTTTACTTATTTGATATTTTATTGATGTTGGGTTTAATCTATAAAAACTAAACATACACATCTTTGATAATTACACTAACTGATGATTCTGTTAGCT
>JAXHUS010000557.1:0-2868 GCA_034189305.1 Thermodesulfobacteriota bacterium
TCTTTTTCTTAAAAAAACTCCATGAACCATTAAACATTTTCACAACCCAAAATTCCGATAACTCCTGTGAATTAAAATCTTTTCCTGAACTCTGTCAACTGATCCCCGTGAACTGTTGCGATAACTGTAGCACTTTTTGAAATTTCGTTTCTCTATCCCACCTCCTTTACTTCATGCCTCTTTAAAATAATTTGACGTCTTTACCATGTTGGTTATTAATGTTGAGTCTTATCATCTGAAAATAAGGCTATATGTTTTAAAAGTTTTTTTGCTGTCTTTTTATATTTAGAAAACTTAGCAGCCTTTTTAAGGGCATTTTTTGCTTCATTCTTTCTGCCGTTCTCAAAGGCACAGTAACCCATCATAAGATAAGCTTTACCATCTTCAGGGTTTAGTTTTGCACTTTGTTTAAAGGCAATGTATGCTTCATCAAATTTTTCTTCTTTATAAAGCACCTGACCCAAAATAGACCAGAATTCTGAAGCAGGCTTCTCCTTTAATGCTTTTTCTAAAATATTTTTTGCTTTTTCCGGCTTATGGCCGGAAATATAGGCCAGAGCAAGCCTTTTATAATCAGAAGGCTTTTTTCCAGAGGCTATAATATCTTCATAGTACTTTGCAGCCTGAAGAGGAAGCCCAACAATATTGTTTAACTCACCAAGGAGCGTAATCTCCTCACTTGTAAGGGGTGTGAGATAAGAATATACAGTCATGGCGCATAATGCCCTTTTATAATCGTTCTGCTGCAAGTAGATATTTGCCAGAAACTTCCACCAGATTGGGTTTCCTTCTTCCTGGCAAAGCAAATTGTAAACTGTCTTTAAAGCTTTTTTTGTAAGGTTAAGTTGCATATAGACATTTAACAATGCTTCATACCACCGCGTTTCCGGCCTGCATTTTTTATTTGTAACAAGATACTCAAGATGTGAAAGGGCTTTTTTTTCTTTTTTTGCCATAATATAGGAGCAGGAAGCCCAGTAGATTAGAGATAGATCTTTTTTATCAGAAAGCTCATATCCTTTTATGAGACAATCCCCTGCCTTATCATACCGTTTTAAGTCAAAATAAACCTTTCCCAGGTTTTGCCAGGAATGCCCGTAGTCGGAATAAAGTCTTGTAGATTCCCTATAATGAAATAAAGCCTCTTCGTTTTCTCCTTTTAATGCCAGAACATTGCCCAGAGTAAATTCCACCAGATAATGGGACTCTTTCTGATTTTTTTCTATAAACTTAAGTAAAATTTCCTCTGCACCTTCATAATCCTTTTTCTCTATCTTCTTCTGGGCAGAATAAATGATATTTTGAACTTTAAGTGTAAGTCCTGGTTCTTTATTTTTTCCATAGGCTGAGAAAGAAAAAATACACATCAGTAAAAAGATTAAAATTTTTACTCCTTTATAAGGTTTCACTTGTCTTCTATCTTAAATTGAACTTTTGTAATAACCCAGGTACAAACAGGCTTGCCCTCTATTTTTCCGGGAGAAAACCTCCAGGAAGGAATAGCCTTAATTACGCTTCTTTCAAATATACCGGGCGGCTTTGAATCGAGTATGGTTATATGGTCTGTCCCGCCATTTTCATCCACAAGAAATTTAACCTCGATATAACCTTCAATATTTAGTTTTCGCGCATAGTATGGATATATCGGTTTCATTTTAAAAATCGGGATGGGTATCTGATCCACATCCCCCTCATCATAAGAATATTTCGGAGCCGCAACGGGCATTCCACAGGAAAGTTTTGGATTTATTTCAAAAGATAATCTGGGTAACTCTATCTTTAATTGCCTTTTTGGAATAGTATTCTGCATTCTTACTGTTGGGATTAATTCAGGTGGTCTTTTTTCAGGTAATCTCTCCTCTTCTTCAGGGGGTGGGGAAGGCTCTATCTTCCTTAATTGCACAAAATTTACAGGGATTATGGTTTCTAAGTCTCTCCCTTTAACCCCCCTCTCTCCGAAGATGGGAAGAAGGGCAAATATAAATATATTCACTATAATAGAACCTATCACAGCTATAAAAAAATTTTTATTATTTTTCATTTTTCACAGGATTTAGATGCTGCAATACTGATACTTTCTGCACCGGCAAGCCTGCATTGATCCATCACCTGAATTACTATACCTGTACTGCTTTTTTTGTCTGCAACAATAACAATACCCCCTTCAGGGTTTTCAGCAAGACATCTCTCTACATGAGCTCTTACGCTCCTTATATCAATCTGTTTTCTTTCTAAAAATAAACGGTTCTTTGAATCCACTCCAATAAGTATATTCCCTTTTTCTTTAAGCATTGCAGTGGATGCAGTAGGACGATTTACATCAATCCCGGTCTCTTTTACAAAGCTTGTGGTAACTATGAAAAAGATAAGAAGAAGAAAAACCATATCAATAAGGGGAGCCATATTTATATCATGAGTTTTACCAGTTCCACGATAATTGCGGACATTAATCATCAGACATATGCCTCTTAATGGTCATAATAAGCTCATCTAACCTGTTCTCAAGTCTTCTTGCATGATTATTAAGAAAATTACCCATATATAGCCCGGGAACAGCTACCATAAGCCCACCCTGAGTGGTTATCAGAGCTTTGGAAATGCCTTCTGCCATGGCTTTTGCATTGCCGGTGCCAGAGCAGGAAATAACATTGAATGTTGTAATCATCCCTGTTACAGTGCCAAGCAGTCCAAGAAGCGGGGCAATTGAAGCAAGAATCCCTATAAAAGAAAGATAACGCTTAAGATAAGAACGTTCAACCATAGCACATAAATTAAGAATACTCTGGTCAAGCCTTTTATCTCCTGTGCGTCTCTCAAGAAAATTTTTAATCACCCGGAATCTCAACCCTTTTTCCGGTAACCCGCTCA
>JAXHUS010000558.1:0-2373 GCA_034189305.1 Thermodesulfobacteriota bacterium
GGGAAAAATATGATCCTGTGGAGTTTGCTCATATTGAATCTTTTAGAGCCCATCCGGAAAAATCCTGGAAAATGCTAATGGAGTTAATAGGCCCTTTAAATAAGGCAAAGCCCAATCCAGGACATTTTAGCCTTGCCGAGCTGGAAAAAATGGGCATATTAACTACTATAATTACTCAAAATATTGATGGTCTTCATCAAGAAGCCGGTAATACGGACGTAATTGAATTTCACGGGAATAATCGTTATGTAGTTTGTTTAAGCTGCAAAAAAAGATATAAATTTAACGATATATCAGTGGAAACACTTCCGCCGAAATGTGAATGTTCCGGAATCTTAAAGCCGGATGCCGTATTTTTTGGCGAACCAATACCCACTTATGCATTAAACAGGGCTTATGAAGTTTCCGGTAATTGCAAGGCAATGTTGGTGGTGGGTACTTCGGCAGTTGTTTATCCCGCTGCCAGTATGCCTGAGTTTGCAAAAACAAAAGGCGCAATAATCATCGAAGTAAATCCGCAAGAAACGCCTTTAACACATGGGATAGCCGACTGCTTTGTAAAAGGCAGTGCCGGAGAAATTATGCCTCTTATTATAAAGGAAGTAAAAAATTTAATTAATTGATTTTTACTCCTTTATTTACATTGTTTGTAAAATCTCTAAAATCTCTTCAGTCTTTTCTTCCATTAATTTATGATCGCGCTTTGATTCTACATTCAAGCGGATAAAGGGTTCTGTGTTGGATGGCCGGAGATTGAATCGCCAGAGTTCGAATTCCATGCTCACCCCATCTATTGTGTCTACTTTTTCAGCTTTTTCTCGATACTTTTTAATAATATTACGGGTTACAACAGCAGTGTCTTTAATATGACAGTTGATTTCGCCACTTGAGGGATATTGCTTTATCCGATCTTCAACAAGCAATGATAATGAACAATCCCTGACACTCATTATTTCCAGTACCAGTAACCAGGGTATCATTCCACTATCACAATATGAAAATTTCCGGAAAAAATGATGGGCAGACATCTCTCCCCCATAAATTGCATCCTCAGCCCTCATTTTCTCTTTCATAAAGGCATGCCCGGCTTTACTTTGTATGGGCACCCCTCCCGCTTTTTTTACTAACTCTATGGTATTCCAGACCACACGAGGGTCATGAATAATCTTTTCACCGGGATTAGTTTTAAGGATGTGCTCTGCAAGCAATCCGACAATATAATATCCATCTATAAAGGTTCCTTTTTCGTCAAAAAAGAAGCATCTGTCAAAATCCCCGTCCCATGCAATTCCAACATTTGCCCTCTCTTTTTTGACGGCACTTTCAGTGGATTTTCTGTTTTCGGCTAAAAGAGGATTGGGAACCCCGCTGGGAAATGTGCCGTCCGGTTTGTTGTTGAGCTTAATAAAATTAAAGGGGAGAGCTTTTTCTAAAAGATCAATGATGGGCCCCGCACATCCGTTGCCTGCGTTACTTACAACCTTAAAGGATTTTAACGATGTGGTGTCGATATAGCTTAATATATGTTTTTTATAATCATCATTAATATTTATATTCTCTATTTTGCCCTTAGAACTGGATGCCGGAAAATTCTTTTCAATCACTGCTTTTTCAATATCCGCAAGGCCGCTGTCACTGCTTATCGGCACCGCCCTTTCCCTAACAAACTTCATTCCATTATAAAAAGAAGGATTATGGCTGGCGGTGACCATTATCCCTCCATCCATTTTTAGATGGAAGGCGGCAAAATAGATCTGTTCAGCCCCGCACAATTCGATATTTACAACATCCACTCCGGATTTTGTAATGCCCTGTTCTAAAGCATCGGTAATATTTTTACTTGATAACCTTACATCATATCCGATTACAATCTTTTTAGGCTTAAAAATTTGGGCATATGCCCTCCCAATGTTAAAGGCAATATCTTCATTTAACTCATCCGGAACTTTTCCCCTGACATCATAAGCCTTGAAACATGAAAGTTTATTAACATTTGAACGCATATTTTACCTTAGCTTTAGAATAATTCGAGTTCACCTTTAAAAGACAGGACACTATCTATCATTTCTATTCGGAGCCGTATATTTAGCCGCATCATCCCTGACTTCTATCTGACCGGCATACCCTGACCACCTTTTCCGTCTTGCCAGACTATAATAGAATCTCCCCTTCTATGGCCATCGGCAATCATAGCAGTGACTGCCCTTTTCATTGCTTCTTCGACACGAAATGCCTGTAAAATATCATCAGATTTCTTGCTTAATCTTTTATTTTCTCTCTTTTTTTGTTAGAGAGGCAAACAAAGCTCTGTCAATAATTCTTTGTCAACCAGTTTTCATGTTTCAGTTTATTCACTCTATTAATTTCCCTATT
>JAXHUS010000559.1:0-5839 GCA_034189305.1 Thermodesulfobacteriota bacterium
ATTGTAACAATTTTAGAAAAGGGATGAATGCTATCCTTGCCGATGCCTGCAGGATAACCCCGGCTGTTTAATTTTTCATGGTGCTGGTGTGCTATAATGAGCACCCTATTTGACAGGGTATTGTTCTCTTTTAGTATTTCAAAACTATATAAAGGATGTTTTTTAACGATGGAAAATTCCCTATTATCTAAATTCCCCTTTTTATTTAATATTTCCTGGGGAATTTTGCTTTTACCCACATCATGAAGCAAACCGCCGACACCAACCTCATAAATATCCTTTTTGTCCAGGCCAAGTTTAGTTGAAAGGCCTATGGAAAATATACAAACATTTACTGAATGAGTATAAGTATAATAATCATATGAAGTTATTTTGATTAGGCTGTGAAATGCACCGGCATTATTTAGAATATAATCCAGATAATTATTTACCAATTCCTGAGAACGTTTAATATGAATCCCGGAACGAGGATTTTTAATTACATCTTCCATCAGATGCTTTGAGGTATCATAAATAATTCCGGATTTTTCCGAAAGGGGTATTTCCGGGTCATTGATTATATCATTAAGATAGTTTTCAACATACCTGTAAAAAAGATTTTTTTCATCATTTCTTACAAAAATTGTGCTTATCTTATTTTCGATCAATTTATCAAGGTTGCTCTGGGTAAATTCAATATCTTTGCTACGATACAAAATATACCGGTCCCCTGTCTTGAGATAAGCATCTATATTTAATATGCTTCCGACTCGGATTTGACTTAGATGAACAGGAAAAAAATTTTCTTCTTTAGATTGTAGTTCCATTATTTTCGTATGTGCAATGAAATATTGGATAAGCTTTCTTATAAAAAATTAATTCATATACGTTTAAATGGTATTATATATCAGTATTGTATAAATAAAATGTATGGGTAAAAATGCTCTGTATCATCGTTGTTCAAAGGATTTAACAACTACTTTATTTTGAATTCTTTCCGAAAAAATAAAGATACATCCCGGGTCATTTTAAGGGCTTTTTCAGCGAGTTCCGGCGTAAGGGAACCCAGTCCGCAGCTTGGTGTTATCAAGGATTGTGAAAAGAGAATATCATCATCAATACCAATATCAGAAAGTTTTTTAAATTGATGAAAAAGTCGGGAGATTATAGTGTTCATATCGGCTTTTTCCAGCTCTTCTTTCTGGGATGGGACTATTCCCCACGCAAGAATATTGCCTTTTAACATAAACTTTTTAATATCGTCCTCATAGATTATCAGTTTGTCAAAAAAACTGTAAGCATCAAAGCTTAGAATATCTATACCTGTATCCATAACCATTGCCCAGTCCGTATTTTCGCAGCAATGAATTCCGGCAATTCCCTTCGATTTTTTTATAATACCTATCACTTCCTTGAGCATATTTTTAACATCATCTTCAGATATGCCTAAAAATTGCGATGAACCATACGATAGCAGGCCTGGTTCATCAATAAATATTACCACGGGCGTGTTGAATTGACTAAAAAGATTTATCTGCCATTTTGCCTTAAGAGCCAGTGCTCTGGATATTAAATCCCTGAGAAGCTCATTATAAAAGATCAGGTTTTTATTTTCATCGAAGAGGGAAGTGGTCAGCGTAAAAGGGCCTGTAACATGACCTTTTAGGACACTGGGGCCTGGCTTTTTATTTTTTAAAGCAACAATGAAGTCTGTTATTCCGCGAGCGTGCTCTGTATCAAGGGCAAAATTTTCAAGTTCTTCCAGGGAATCATTTTCGGTGATTCGCATAAAAGATTCAAAAAAAGATATAATATTTCCCTGAAAATCATCACCTGTGGCATCTATATATGTTCTTCCTTCCTTTTCAACAAAACCGGGGATACCGCCATTATATTGCCTTAGCATTCCTTCGTTAACATATTTGGGGAGCTGGGGCCAGACAGGAATATCCGGTAAAAACTTCAGAATGAGCTCAACGGCTTTTTCCGGATCCTCATGAGGGAAACTCCCAATGGCTGTGGCGCGACAGTTAGCTTTAAAGGCGGACATTAAATCTACCTGCTTTCCTCAAGGAGTTTTTTTATTTCCCGGTCAAGGCATTTCTTTTCTACATACCCCACATATTTCTTATGTATTTCCCCATTCTGATTCAGAATAAAAACAGTGGGCAGCGCCCTAATAGATCCAAAATTCTTATATTCCCCCTTTGAACCTATTAAAATCGGATATGTAATTTTAAATCTCTTTACAAAATTTCGTATTTTTTTTACTGAGCCGGAAGAAACAGCTATGCCGATTATGTTTACTCCTTTTGACTGGTACTCCTTGTAAAGACCGGAAAGGTTCGGAATTAAATCCCTGCAGGGCGGACACCAGGTCGCCCAGAAATCAACTATTGTCACTCTGTCCTTTAAATCTGAAAGTTTGAGTCTTTCTCCCTGTAAGCTTTCAAGGGAAAAGGAGGGAATATCTCCCCCTTCCGTACAATTATTATGGGTAGCGAAAGAAATTAGAAAAATAATTGATAAAAAAGCAGTGATTATAAATCTTTTAAGGAAATGATAATTTGTTTTTAACAAAATACTCCCATGCTTTAAATTAAAGAAAAAGACCGTAAATTCTGTTTAAATCGCCTCTCATTATTAAAAATCCAAGAATAATTAATATGATGCCGCTGGTTGTTTCAATATATCTAAAAAATTTTACACTTATTCCGATAAGCTTAAAGAAGTATTTTACGGCAATTGCGGCGCAAAAAAAGGGCACAGCCATTCCAAGGGAATAAATACAGAGAAACAGGATACCTTCATTTATAGTTTTAGCTGTGCCGGCATAAGCCAATACCCCGGCCAGGATGGGGCCGACACAGGGAGTCCATCCAAATGCAAATGCAAGACCAAAAAGCAGTGAACTAAAAAAACCCGGAATTTTATTTTTAAAATGAATTCTTTTTTCATAATAAAGAAATTTAATCTTAAATAATCCAATGACATGTAAACCAAAAATAATAATTACTATTCCGGCAATTCTGGTTAATAGTTCGCATTTTTCTAAAATAAATTTTCCTAAGGTTGACGCTGATGCGCCAAGTAAAATAAAGATACAGGAAAAACCGAAAATAAACCCTATTAAATTTAAAAGAAACCTTTGCTGGCTTTTATTTACTTTTTTTTCTTTTATCTCTTCTATAGTGAGCCCGGAAATATAGGAAACATATGCCGGCATAAGGGGCAACACACATGGAGAAAAAAAAGACAGTACACCGGCAAAAAAGATTGTAATTAAAGGTAAACTTTCCATTAAAATGAATTATATCATTTAAGCGACAAAAATTTTCCGAAGTCTATGGGTCTGAAGTTATTTGCAATGAAAATTTCTAAACGGCATATTTATCAAGAACTTCTTTCAATTTATTTTTTGATTGGACGCCTACAATAAATTCCTTTACTTCACTATTTTCAAAAACCATTAAGGTTGGAATACTGCTTATCCCATATTTAGAAGCAATTTCCTGATTATTATCCACCTCTAATTTTGCAACTTTGATTTTACCTTCATATTCCTTTGCCAATTCTTCAACTATAGGGGCCACCATCTTGCAGGGTCCGCACCACTGTGCCCAGAAATCCACAAGTACAGGCTGCGTTGAATTCATTACCTCCGTCTCAAAATTGTCACTGTTTAAAATTATTTCACTACCCATTTTCACCTCCTGCTTTCAAAGTTAACCTTTTTGGAATAATTCCTGATATTGCGAAACCTTTGGAAAATATCCCATTTTCCCAATTTCCGGATCAGTCGCACATTTTAACCTGGAAATACTCAAGTGTATCCCTGGGGTTAAAATTTTCGCCTTTCTTGAACTAAAACAACTTGCTGCATTGTTCAAAGGTCTCATAATCTTATGGAAAAATCAAGGAGAAATTCTTCCGTTAAAGGCTTATTAATGAAAATGTGAAATTTTAAAATATCAAATAATAAAAAAGTGAAATTAAATCCCCCCATTTTCCTCTTGCCTTTTATGCTTTATACTGCCTAAAAAATTCAAACGCATTTTTTGGGATGGGATAAATAAAAGTAACAGTTTACGGGAATCAGTTGTCGGGACAGAGAGTTTAAAAAAATAAATTTTTCCAATCCCCCTGAATTCTGTCTTATGGCTTCTGCATTCTTTGTTCATGTTTGGTTGTGACCGTAAGTCATGAAGATTGTTTTGTCATAAGGGTTTTTAAGTTTACTTTCATTTCAGTAATAAAATTCGGTCATTTATTGAAGTAATCTTTCAACAATCTCACAAAATTCTTGAAATCTTCCTTTTTCAAAGTAATTCCCGCTGCATTTTCATGCCCGCCGTATTCTGTAATTACGGGCATTTTCTTGATGACTTCTTTAATTATTGGCATTATATTAAGGCTTGATCTAAAATCACAGAAGGCAAACTCAGGGTCCAAACTATAATTTACAACTAAAACCGTACTTTCTCCGAGTTTTGTTTTCAATGTGGAACAGAGATAACTCTGGATATCCAGAGGAGTATCTATTTCATAAATATAAAGACCATTGTATTTTTCCATTTTCCCTTCAGATTCCTCAATTAATTCTCTTACCCCCCTTCTGGTAAGTTCCCTGTAACTTAGAAGTCTTTTATATCCTGAAGTTTCCGGCAGTGAAGAATGCCCGCCCAAAAGGCATGCCTCTATCAGGACATTTACTCCCTGCTGTGTCTCTCCAACTGAACGGGTGGAAGATATTAACGATATATACTCAATTGCTTTTTCTTCGAATTCTTCATCTTCCATGCGCAATTCTTTTAAAAACTCTCTGCACATGGGCTCGTTCTGTCTTTTATCACTTTCAATTCCTAATGCTGCTATCCATTTACAAAATTTTGAGATATTCGGGTCAATTCCTTTGCAAATCTGATAAGTAATCAATGAATTTGAAAGATTTTTCCCCTCTATGCGGGAATTGACATAAATGACATTCTCTCTCAAACCAAACCCTTTTATGATATGGTGATCAATATTAAGAATGGGCATACCCTTAAAGAGTGAATAAGGGATAGCGCCAAGATCTAAAACAATTATAAATTTGGGATTGGATTTTAAAATGTCCTTATACTCTGCTTCTCCTGTCCTTGATCTGGGAGAAAGAAGGGTTGGCGATTCTTGCAACCCCAGGGTCATGATGATGATTGCCGCTGAACATATCCCGTCACAATCCCCGTGATAAATAATGGCAGGGGTCTCCCCTTGAAATTCCCTTAAAAAATCCTGTGCTCTTTGAATTTGGTTCTGAAACTCCATTTAGCATTTATATTTTATCTTAACATACAACATTTTTATCAAATAATATCCCTTTTCGCAAAAAAACTTACCAAATACTTTTATAATCCTGGTAATGTTCATTACAAAATCCTGAATAACCTACATGACCTACGGTCACAACCAAGCATGGAAAAAAAATAAAGAAGCCAATATTAAGGGGAAATCAGAATAATTTATTTTACAGACTCTTCGTTCTGATTTCTGACTTCTATTTTCATATTAAAGGGATCAAGCTGAATAGTGCTTTGTTTTCTGGGTTGCGAGAAAAGCTACGGCAATACCAATAAAAATTCCCCCCAGAACTGTGAATAGATCGGGAAGGGCATTCCAGAACAAAAATTCCCAGAGGGTTGAGAATATAACGCCAATGTAACCAACGACAACCGCAATCGTCGCCTTGGAAAATCTTATTGCCTCGGTCATTAAAAACTGGGCGAATGTAGATAATACACTGATAAGTATCAACAAGAGTATTTGATTCCGGCTGAGGAAAACATAATCATGTATACAAGGGGCAGAGAACAGACCGAGG
>JAXHUS010000056.1:0-3030 GCA_034189305.1 Thermodesulfobacteriota bacterium
GACCTGAACTCAACGACGATTTAGCCCAGGACGCACTAATGTGCCCTAAATGCCGTGATAGAATGAAAATAATAAGTTGTGGTGGCGCTTATCAGAATTTGGGGATTTATTATGCAAATACTGGAAATTTAGATAAGGCAAAAATCGAATTTAAGAAAGCAATAGATTTAAACCCTTATAATAAGGAGGGATATTTTAACCTGGGAAATTGTTATCTGACCGGGAAAAAATATCAAGAATCGCTGTTATTGTATAAAAAGGCCCTGAGAATATATCCGGATTATGCAAAAGCCCATAACAATATTGCTGTATGTTATTTTTTTTTAAAAGATTATAAATCTTCTGTGTTTCACATGAATCAGGCCATAAAGCTTGGTTTTAATGTCAACGAACAGTTCTTTAATGCATTATGGCCATACCAAAACAAATAACCTGCACGGTCACAACCAGGCAAGGATGAAAACAAAAAACAGAATTTGGGGGGATAGGAATAATATATTACCGGTTAATAAAATTTAAAAGAATATTCACAATCCTCTCTGCGGCCTTCCCATCACCATAGGGGTTTGCAGTCTTCGACATTTTTTCATAAAGCAACTGATTTTCAAGCAACTCAAAAGTGTTATTTATTATTGTTTCTTTATCCGTACCGACCAGTTTGACTGTTCCGGCCTCAACCCCTTCAGGTCTTTCTGTGTTATGCCGCATAACAAGTACAGGTTTACACAATGATGGTGCCTCTTCCTGAATACCCCCCGAATCCGTAAGAATAATATAAGAATTGTTCATAAGGAAAACAAAAAGCTCGTACTCTAAAGGTTCGATAAGATGTATATTACCCTGATTGTTCAATATACTCCTTACAGGTTTCTGCACATTAGGATTAAGGTGAACAGGATAGATTATCGTGACATCTTTTCTTCTTTCTGCTATTTCCTTTAAAGCGTAACAGATATTTTTAAACCCTTCACCAAAATTTTCCCGTCTGTGTCCTGTAACCAATAATAGTTTTTGATTATGAACCGGAAGGGTTAAGTTATATTTTTCCTTAAAATGGGCTGCCAAAAACCCTTTGCTTTTATTGGTTTTCTGCCGGCTGCTTATCATGAATAAGGCGTCAATAACCGTGTTTCCCGTTACCCAAACATTTTCCTCTTTTATGCCTTCTTTTATAAGGTTAGACTTCGCCCATTTTGTAGGGGCAAAATGATAGTCCGCCAGCACACTTAAAAGATGCCTATTTGCTTCCTCAGGAAAGGGATGGTATTTGTTATATGTCCTCAATCCGGCTTCAATATGACCAATGGGAATTTCAAGATAGTAGGCTGCGAGCCCTGCCACAAAGGCTGTAGTAGTATCCCCCTGAATCATAACCATATCAGGGGACTCCTTTTTTAAAATATCTTTAAGGCCCGTCATGGTCCTTACGGTAATATCAAACAAATTTTGATTCTTTTGCATAATATTCAAATCATGGTCGGGAGAGATTGCAAAAATTCTTAATACCTGATCCAGCATTTCCCTGTGCTGGGAAGTAAGGCAAATAACGGTTTTGAATTTAGAATGATATGCTTTTAGCTGGCGGATAACGGGGGCCATTTTTATTGCTTCGGGACGGGTTCCTATAATTATGACTATTTTTTGCATTAATTTATTTATCTCTTACGGCTGAATATATTCCCGGTCTAAAGGGGTACGTTAAAACAGTTACAATTAAAAACAGGCTGTTGTACTATCTAAAAAATTCGGTAATTAATAAATCTATTTCGCCATATTTTTTTATATCATATCAATATGGATGATAAAAAGATAAAAGATGGTCTATCTTCTTTGTAATACTCCTTTTATCCTCTTTGCCGCTTTTCCATCACCATATAAATTCAGAGAAAAATGTGGGAAGGGCACGGACGTGTTATCTAAACCCGCCTTAACAATCATCCTTTTATCCGTACCGGTAAGCACGTTCCGTCTGTTTTCAGTAGTTTCTATCCATTCCGTGTCTTCCCTCAATGTAATGCAGGGCACTCCCAAAAGATAAGCTTCTTTTTGCATACCTCCGCTATCAGTTAAAATTTTAAAGGCATTCTTTTCAAGAATTAAAATATCATAGTAACTCACAGGATCAATCATAACAAGGGAGGGACAGGAAGCAAGAAGTGAGGAATAATCTGAATCCAGAATCTTTTTTGTACGTGGATGGACGGGGAATATAACCCTCTTTTCCCTGCTTATTTCCATAAGGGCATCCATAATATCTTTCAGTTTCTCTGCATCATCCGTATTCTCTGCCCTGTGAATTGTTGCAAGGTAATAATTTTTTGAATGCAGGTTCAGAAGTTCTTTTATATTAGATTTATCTTCTGCTATCCCAAGGCACATTAAAAGGCTGTCATACATAATATCACCGACATTGATGACGGTTGATGCGTTGTAAGTGTCCGCCTGTGAGCCGGGATGTGAATTAACAGGGCAAGGGGCATCATTAATTAACTTTCCATCATTTATGATATTTGAAAAACCCTCCAAATGGAGATTTCTTACCGCATTTTCCGTGGGACAGAACAGAATACTTGAAATATGATCTGTTATCACCCTGTTTATCTCTTCGGCCATCTTTTTATTATAACTTCTTAAGCCTGCTTCAATGTGTGCAATGGGAATATGGAGCTTTGCCGCTGCTAATGCGCCGGCAAGGGTTGAATTAATGTCTCCGTACACTAAAACCCAGTCCGGTTTTTCTTTAATCAGAATTTCTTCAACCTTCTTTATCATTTCCCCTGTCTGCCAGCCATGCAGACCCGAACCTACATCTAAATGATAATCGGGCTCAGGAATTCCAAGTTCATCAAAAAATACTTTTGACATAAGGTAGTCATAGTGCTGACCCGTGTGAATAATAAGGTGATCAGTAACTGTAAACGCTTTTATGATGGGAGCAAGCTTTATAAAATTCGGCCTGGCACCAACAATAGAAATTATCTTCATTATTTTTTTAAGGACAAAGCACTTTACATATCTTTTTTATCTCTT
>JAXHUS010000560.1:0-4935 GCA_034189305.1 Thermodesulfobacteriota bacterium
TGAGGACTTACATAACCTTCAAAGACAATTTCAGAAGTTGCTGGTACATATAGATCCACGGTTTCACATTTAACCAGCTCAACGGGTTCTTTTCTAATGGCGCCTGCCATATCAGCTTCAGTAACCCCCGCAGGAAACATAGTGCACCCGGCAAAGGTAACAACCGGTTCAGGTGCAATAGCAGTGGCAAACTCCATTGGTTTGCCCTTTGCCTCATATTTATTAAAAAATATGTAGGGCATGTGTTGAAAAGGAAGCATGATACCGCCCATAGTGTTTTTATTGTGGATCATCTTACGGTACATACCCCAGTTTACCCAGTCACTATCAGGGTCTTGGTTAACGTCTACGTGCCAGGTACAGATATACCTTCCTCCATCACCATCATGGACCATGGGAGCTGGAAACTGAAAAAGATTTATATCATCACCGGTCTGAATATTTTCCTTACATGGGCCGTCCTTAACCACAATAGGCTTTATTGGATTTCTGGTTCTCCTTCTAAATTCATGGGATAGTTCCATAAAACTAGAATCAGGATCCATTTCCATAGTCAAAGCAATTCTCTTGGTGGAAGATAGGGGTGCCCCAAATATCCTATATCCTTCTGGGTAATCCTTAATTTTCTGAAAAAACGGTGCCCTTGCCTTTATTTCATAAGATCTTCTTGTAATTGCACCTGCTTCCATATCCCAGTCTACTTCTTGCTGGATCCTTTGAACTTCTCCTTCTTTTTCAAGGGCGGTTACATACTCTCTAAAATCTCTATATGGCATAATCCTCCTCCTTTATTAAGTTAACATTTAAAAAACTGCTCTATTTTGATAAAACTACAGAACATAAAAATTAGTTATTTAATCTATAACCCCATCTCTTTTGCAATGACAATCCTCTGAATCTGGGTAGAGCCTCCAGCAATGGTAGCAGCCTTTGAATCACGAAAGTGCCTTTGCATATCATATTCCATAGAATATCCATATCCTCCCATTATCTGCATTCCATAATTTGAACTGTTTACGTATGTTTCCGTTGCCTTTAATTTTGCTGTGGAGGACTCACGGACAGCTGGAAGACCCCGGACAATTTTCCAGGCCGCATAATATGTTAAAAGACGTGCGGATTCAATCTCGGTTTGCATATCAACAATCATCTGTTGAATCATCTGGAATTTGCTGAGAGGCTTTTTGAATTGTACACGTTCTTTTGCATATTGAATTACATCATCCAGAACTGCCTGGGCAGTTCCAACATACATGGCTGCCGCACATATCCTTTCCTGCTCAAATAGCTTTCGAAGTTTTGACCAGCCCTGATGCAACCCGCCTATAATGTTTTCACTGGGAACCCTCACATCTTCAAAAAAAATCTCACAGGTTCCAATAGCTCTTCTCCCCAACATATTTAATTTCCTTATCTCCACGCCAGGTGATTTAGCATCAACAATAAACAAAGTAACCCCCTTATGAGGAGGAACATTTTTATCGGTTCTGGCAAGAATCATGATCATATCTGAAATATGGGCCATTGTTATAAATATTTTATTTCCATTAATTACATAGTCATTTCCATCTTTTACTGCAGAAGTGGAAATCGCCAGAGTGTCGGATCCCGCTCCTGATTCCGTCATGGCAAAGGAGAAAATTATCTCACCTCTTACCATGCGAGGAAGATAATAATCCTTTTGTTCTTCACTTCCAAAATGCAGGATTGCATCACCTGCAAAAAGCCAGTTGCATCCGGCAGCAAAAGCCATAACCATAGCGCCCCTGGCCAGCTCTTCAAAGGCAATTACAACATCGAAAAGATTTCCATCGGTGCCACCGTATTTTTCCGGGAATGAAAGACCTGACAACCCAAGTTCAACTGACTTTTTATAAATGTCTAAAGGAAATTCCCCTTTTTCATCAAGTTCCCTCACATATTCTTTTGGACATTCCTTTTTTATAAAGTCCCTGATAGTTTTTTTAAGTATTTTCTGTTCCTCTGTGAGATCAAAATCCATTTTCCACCTTTATCCCTTCCTTTTCTCTAACGGATTTATCTAACCGAAGTTTATTTCCATTAACACTGCAATTTCCTTAAAGATAAATATTTCCAAGCTTTTTCTTTGGAGTGGAAACCTTTTTATCTTTTAGAAAGTGAAGGGCCTTAATTATTCGCATTCTTGTATCTTCAGGTTCAATAACACCATCAATAAATCCTCTCTCAGCCATAAACCACGGATTGATATAGTCTTTGTAATATTTTTCCAGCTCAGCAAGTCTTACTTCTTCCGAAAATTTTCCTCGAGGGTAAAAGACATCGATAGCTCCCTCTGGAACTACAATGATTAAAACAGCAGTTGGCCAGGCTAAAACCACATCACATCCCATAGACTTATTACCCATATTGGCATAGCCCCCTGCATATGCTTTACGCAGAACTATATTTATTTTGGGTACATCTGCCTCTGCATAAGCAAATAAACCTTTACATCCATGTTTTATTACTCCTTTTTGTTCCTGATCCGTCCCCACTAAATAAGCAGGGGTATCGGTAAGACTGACTAAAGGAATATTGAATGCATTACAAAATCTAATGAATCTGGCAATCTTGGTACCTGCCTCCACATCAAAACAACCGGCTAAATAATTCGGCTGATTGGCCATTAAGCCAACCGGAGTTCCACCAAATCTGGCAAATCCTATAATTAAATTTTTTGCATATTCTGGTTTAATTTCAAAAAAGTGACCGTTATCAACTATTTCCTCTATTACCCGATGCATATCGTAAGATTTGGTGTGGTCTGCCGGAACAATATCAAGCAGTTTTTCATTTTTTCGATTGGGATTATCCCCGGTATTAACAACAGGAATAGGAGAATTGCAACTTGATGGCAAAAAACTTAATAATTCTTTTGTTTTTTCTAAGCATTCTTCATCATCGTCTACTTGCAGATCACATATTCCTGTAACCTGGGAATGCATGTTACTTCCACCCAGTTCCTCAACCGTTGCATCTTCGCCAATAACCGTTTTGCAAAAGTGCGGCCCCCCAATAAACATGGTACCTTTTTCCCTTACCATAAAGCATATATCATGAAGGGCAGGAAGGTATCCACCGCCACCGCCACAGTTCCCCATAACCAGAGCAAACTGAGGAATTACACCTGAAACCTGCACATTAGCCATAATTATTCTTCCATATCCTAAATGTCCGGCCTGCATCCCTTCCTGCAGCCTTGCCCCTCCAGAATCCATCATTCCAACTACTGGAATACCCTGCCACATAGCCCTGTTTATTATTTCCGAGACTTTAAACCCATGCTGCTCACCCATTGTTCCTCCATGGGCCGTAAAATCCTGTGACCAAACACAAACATATCTTCCATTTACCTTCCCATAACCTGTTACCACCCCATCAGCGGCTATCTCTTTTTTTTCTAAGCCAAAATCATTCACTCGTTTTTTTATAAACTCATAATTTTCTACAAAGGTATCAGGCTCAAAGAACTTTTCTATTCTCTCCCTTGCAGTTAGCTTATTCCTTTTATGCTGCCTTTCCACAGCCTTTTCCCCACCCATTGCCATTACTTTATCCCTTCTTTCCCGAAATTCTTTTAATTTGTCTTCCCATTTAAATTTCATAAAATCCATTGTTATAGCTCCTTCTCTTGTAACAGTTTACAGGGGTCAGGAATCAGTTTTCAATTAAGCTTTTCCTAATGAAAACTCCCTTGCCTATTAAATATTTTCACAATCCAGAATTCCCATAACTCCTCTGAATTAAAACCTTCTCATGAACCCTGTAACTGGTCCCCGTGAACTTTTACCTTATCTTTTATCTACCCTTTTTACTATAGTCATATATCCCTTTTCCTGTCTTAATTCCCAGTCTCCCTGCCCTGGCATATTGTCTTAATAAAGGACATGGGCGATATTTGGGATCGCCAAATTCTCGTTGAAGAGTCTCCAATGTAGAAACCCCAACATCCAAGCCCATCATATCAAGTGTTTCTAAGGGACCCATAGGAAGATTTACCCCTAATTTCATTGCTTGATCTATCTCTTCAGGAGAGGCAACACCTTCCATAAGGGTATAAAGTGCTTCATTTATCATTACTGCAAATATTCTTGTCACTATAAAACCTGCCGATTCTTTTAACCCAATCGGCCTTTTACCAAGTTTTTCTGATAATTTATATACGGTATCAAAGGTGTCATCCGAGGTATCTATAGCTCGAATAACCTCTATCAGCCTCATTACAGGAGCGGGGTTAAAAAAATGCATTCCAATGACCTTGTCCGGTCTTTTTGTAACCGATCCCATTTCACCAATGCTTAACGCTGTGGTATTGGAAGCAAAAATAACTTCTTCATCGCACACTTCTTCCAATTCTTTAAATATAGCCTTTTTAATTTCCATATTCTCAGTAGCCGCCTCAATAACGATGGAGGTATCCTTTACAGCCTCTTTTAAGTCTGTGGTAGCCTGAATTTTTCCCAAAATTTCATCCATCACCTCTTGAGAAATTTTTCCTTTTTGAACCTGTCTCCCTACATTTTTATTAATTCCTTTAAGCCCGCGTTCAATGAATTCATCTTTAATATCCTTCATAGCCACATCAAACCCAGCCTGAGCACACACCTGAGTAATTCCACTCCCCATTATACCTGCCCCTATCACAGTAATCTTTTTTATTTCCATTATCTTTCCTCCTCCTCCTTTGAGTTCTTTGTGTTTATTGGATTACTTGTGTTCCTTTTGTTAATCCTATGAACCCCAAGAACTTAAGAAACTCTATAACTCTATTTAAACACCCCTTATCCTTCCTAATAAAGTTGGCAATTTCTTCCTTTCTCTTTTTTTATTCGCATTTATTATGTCCCTGGCAAATCTCTCTGCCCCTCGAAATCCTGTTCTCCTTCCCGGGCTTTGACGATTCTTATTGAGATG
>JAXHUS010000561.1:0-2612 GCA_034189305.1 Thermodesulfobacteriota bacterium
ATCCCCTTGTGCAGCCCCTGGCAATTTCAATGCCCAGTCTGTCATGTATTATCCTGGTTAAGGGTACTACCTGTTTTACGGGAAAGTGTGTTTTATTTAAATCAAAAACCACTCTTTTTTTTACATTCCTGTATCCTTCCTTTAAAGGAATAATCTCTTTTATACTTCCCTTTTTGTTATATTTAATTTCAAAAAAAGAAGGTATGTAAACACCTTTTATTTTAGAAAGTTCACTCAATAATCCTTTTTTAGGAAGGCTTTTTTGCTTATCCTTTATTAAGTCGCACATTTCAATAATTACTTCCTCTCCGTCCCCAATAACTATTGCATCAAAGATTGGAGCGACTGGTTCAGGATTAAAAGCACACGGCCCGCCCGAGATTATAAGAGGCATATCTTCACCTCTTTTTTCTGCATTAAAGGGAATTTCAGCAATGTCAAGCATGTAAAGAATGTTGGTATAGGAAAGCTCATATTGAAGGGTAAAACCGACAATATCAAATTCCTTCAGGGGCAAACCGGATTCAAGGGAACCCAGGCAGGTTTCCGTTTCCTTTAATCTATTACCAAGATCAGGCCATGGCGCATAAACTCTTTCCGCCATAATATCTCTTTTTTCGTTTAATAGAGAGTAAAGAATTTGCCATCCAAGATAAGACATGCCCACTTCATAAACATCGGGAAAGGCAAGGGCTATTTTTAATGATACATGGGATGTGTCTTTTTTTATGCTGTTCACTTCAAAACCAAGATATCTACCCGGTTTTTTTACCTCAAAAAGTAATTCTTCCTTAATACCCATAAGTTTACTTTTAACTTCAAAGGGCAGGCGTATGGTTAGCTTTTCCCTTAGATTGTAGAATATAATATCCCCAGGACTTTCTTAATATTTTATAAATACAGCTTTATAAAAATACCACCTACAGACTGAAAAGGCAAAGGGATAAAAAACTCAAAAATCCCACTCCACCGCAAAATTTGGGTTAACCCGGCAAGGAGTATTTGTAGTTTCTATTCTGAAGGGAAGCCCGAATAAATTTATTTTTTCTTTTGCAGGAAAGTTCTGGCAAAAATACCCTTTTTTGGATTATTTTATATTATATATGAAGTATGATATTCTTAAACCATATCTCAGACAAAACTGGAAAGGCATTCTTTTCGGCCTTTTTTCATTAATTATTGTAGATTTTCTCCAGCTATTAATTCCAATAGTTATTAAATGGGCAATAGACAGCGTAACTGTTGGAAATGTCCAGAGAAGAGAACTTTTATTTTATGCCCTGTATATCATTTTTCTTGGGGTTGCTATTGCCGTTTTTCGTTTTTTTTGGCGTTATTTTATCTTTGGAACTTCCAGAAAAATTGAGGAAGGCCTGCGAAATAAAATATTCTCCCACATGCAGATACTTTCCTTACATTATTTCAATAGAACAAAAACAGGGGACATAATGGCCCATGCAACAAATGACCTTGAAGCGATCCGTATGGCCGCAGGAATGGGAGTCGTTGCATTTATTGACGGAATTATTCTTAGTTTTGCAGGAATCTGTTTTATGGTTCATATAAACAAAATTTTAACAATTATTTCCTTAACACCCATGTTTATCCTTTTTCTAATAACCTATAGGTTCAGTTCCCTTCTGCATCGCAGGTTTAGAAAAGTCCAGGAAGTGTTTTCACAACTTACGGAAAGGGTTAGGGAAAGCTTTTCAGGCATCAGGGTAATAAAAGCATATGTTAAAGAGGATATGGAATCGGATAAACTTAGAAATGTGGGGAAAGAATATATAGATGCAAATATGAAATTAGTAAAGATATGGGGGGCTTTTTTTCCCCTTGTAATGTTATTTTCAAACTTGAGTATGGCCTTTGTAATTTTTTTAGGAGGAAGACAGGTTATTTTGGGGGTCATATCCCCTGGAGATTTTGTTGCTTTTAATAGCTATTTAGCTATTCTGGCCTGGCCCATGATGGCTATAGGGTGGGTTACCAACGTTATTCAGAGAGGAAGGGTATCTCTGGACAGAATTAATAAAATCCTTGAGGTTAAACCAGAAATTTATGATTCTCCTCATGTTAAAAAGGATTTCTCTATAAAGGGAAAAATTGAGTTTAAGTCCTTATTTTTTTCTTATCCCCGGAACAATAACCCGATTCTTAACAATATAAACCTTACCATAAATCACGGTGAGACTATAGGGATAGTAGGCCGGATTGGATGTGGTAAAACCACCTTAAGCAATTTACTATTAAGATTTCTTGAACCAAAAACGGGGCAGATTCTTATTGACGGTGAGGAGATCCACAAAATTCCTCTTAATGTCCTGAGAAGAAACATTTCCTATGTACCTCAAAATGCCTTTCTGTTTTCAACAAGTATAAAAGAAAATATCATCTTCGGCCGAATTGATGCATGTGAGGATGAAATCACCAGGGTAGTTATACTTACACAGCTTTTTGATGAAATCAGGGAGCTTCCGGATGGAATTGACAGTATAATTGGAGAAAGAGGAGTTACGCTATCCGGAGGTCAAAAACAGAGAATTACCCTTGCAAGGGCACTTCTTAAACCATCTCCAATAATTATACTTGATGATGCCCTATCTTCTGTA
>JAXHUS010000562.1:0-3670 GCA_034189305.1 Thermodesulfobacteriota bacterium
TTTACCGTTTCAAAAAGTGAAATGGTAAAAGTAAGGGAAGCACGCCCATCTTCTCCCACATTTTGAATTATCATGTCAACTATAATTCCGGCTTCAGAAATAGGAGCAAAGATAAGGGAAGCAATTCCGGGGCGATCCGGAATCCTTGATATTGTAATTTTGGCTTCATCCTTATCATAAGTTACCCCGGAAACAGTAACCTTTTCCATTTTTTTATCCTCCTTACATACGATAGTTCCTGATTTATTACTAAAAGTAGAACGCACATGAATAATTACATTATATTTTTTGGCAAATTCAACTGATCTGATGTGAAGCACTTTGGCCCCCAAACTTGCCATCTCCAGCATCTCATCATATGATATTCTTTTCAGTTTCCTTGCCTTATCATAAACATTTGGATCTGTAGTATACACCCCTTCCACATCTGTATAAATCTCACAGATATCCGCTTTTAAAGCCGAGGCCAGAGCAACGGCCGTTGTATCCGAACCGCCCCTGCCTAACGTAGTGATATTATTATTTTTATCCACTCCTTGAAAACCGGCGATAACAACAATTTTATTATGGTCTAAAGCATCCAGCATTCTTCTGGAATCTATTTTTTTAATGCGGGCTTTACTAAAATCTTCATTTGTAATTATCTTGATCTGATGACCCAGGAAGGATATTGCAGAAAAACCCATGGATTGAATTGCAAGAGCCATAAGCGCGGAAGATACCTGTTCTCCTGTAGATATAAGAGAATCATATTCCCTGCCGATTGGTTTCTTACACATCTGGTAAGTAAGACCAATCAGGCGATCTGTTTCACCTGCCATTGCAGAAACAACCACAATAGTTTTATGCCCCTCTTTTGCAGTCTTTATTACCCGCTTTGCAACATTTCTAATCTTTTCTATATCCGCAACTGATGTCCCTCCGTATTTTTGTATAATGAGTGCCATACCTATTCCTCTTTTAGCCTGTTAAGAATTTTTTTGAAATGTTCTCCTCTGGTTAGAAAATCTATTGCCCTTTTATTCTGGTTAATATATTTAATACTAATTATTATATGCTCAAAAGGTATAATTTGTAAAATTTTTTCTACCCATTCTATTACGACTACACCATTTTTAAAAAAGTATTCCTCCCCTCCTAACTCCTCCCAGGCATTAATGTTATCAATACGGTATAAATCGAAATGATATAAATAAATCCTTCCTTTATATTCATTAATCAGTGTAAAGGTTGGGCTTGTTATGTAAATTTCAGGATCTACTTCCAGACCTTCGGCTATTCCCTGGGTAAACTTTGTTTTTCCTGTGCCAAGTTCTCCAGTAAGACCTACAACATCAC
This sequence comes from Thermodesulfobacteriota bacterium, assembly GCA_034189305.1. GTDB lineage: Bacteria > Desulfobacterota > WTBG01 > JAXHUS01 > JAXHUS01 > JAXHUS01. The sequence continues at coordinate 1,339 of JAXHUS010000562.1, forward strand.
CGGGGCATAATAATCTTCCCAATCTACGCCCCCATCCAAAGGTAGTCTCCTGAGAATCCGACAAAACTTGAAAGGAATTTATTCCCATTGAATAAAATCTCGACTTTCTGCTTTAATGGAGGCAAAAGTACGGGGAATTCGTTCAATCATATCTCCTGCTAAATATCCGGACGGGCCCATTTCTTTTTCCAGGCGGTCCCCTAATAGTCCATGTAAAAATACCGCCAGTTTTGAAGCTTCTCCGGCAGAATATCCCTGGGAAAGATATCCGGCTATCATTCCAGTAAGGACATCACCCATCCCTCCTGATGCCATACCTGGATTGCCTGTAGGATTTATATAAATGGTTCCATCCGGTTCGGCAATGATACTACGAGATCCCTTTAAAACTAAATATACACCAAAATTCCTGGCAAAATTCCTGGCCGTGTCTATTCTATTGTTCTGTACAGTCTTGCTGTCAGAGCCGGTTAACCGGGCCATCTCTCCTGGATGTGGAGTGAGGATGAGAGGCGTGGAAAGTTTTGTTAAAATTTTTGTTTCTCCTGCAATACAATTTAATGCATCGGCATCAAGCACTACAGGTATACCTATATTTTGAAGCACTTTTAATACAAGTCGTTTTGTAGAATCTGAAACTGAAATTCCAGGCCCTAAGGCGCAGGCCTTTTTTTCAGTGAGCAACCTTTGAATTTCAGGCCATGCCTCATAACTCAAGGTAATGTCCGGTGTCTCTTCTAAAGGATGGGTCATTGCTTCAAGGGTTTTTACTTCCATTATTTGATTTAAGCTTTTTGGTATACCCAGGGTAACAAGGCCTGTCCCTGAACGCAATGCCGCCTCGCAGACCATTGCCGCTGCTCCTGTTTTCCCGACAGCACCGGCAAGAATGAGAAGGTGCCCATAATTTCCCTTATGGGTGTCTTCCCTTCGTTTAAATTTTATAAAATTTTCTATTTCAGGAAGGTCTAAAAGATAGTTATTAATTGAAGCATCTTCTACTAAAGATAATGGAATTCCTATATCAATCGCATAAAGTTTGCCCACCCTTTCCGCCCCGGGATGAATGAGTAGGCCGATTTTTGGCAGGCCAAATGTAACAGTTATTTCAGCAGTAATACATGTCCCCATAATAGCGCCTGTATCGGCATTCAGCCCGGAAGGTATATCTACAGCAATAATACTTTTTTGACTTTTGTTTAAATAGTCAATTAATCGGCCAAAATGATCTTTAACGTTATACTTGAGCCCTGTCCCCAATATTGCATCAACCAGGAGTTCATTTCCCTCTATTTTCTCCTTTTGTAATTCAAGAGCAGAGTCATTAAATAGAGGAAAAATATTTACCCCCATCTTTTCTATAATTTTATAATTTAATAAAGCATCTCCCTTTAAACGGGAAGGTGGTATAAGTAAAAATACGCTTATCAGGTTTCCCTGGTTATGCAGGTGCCTGGCTACAACAAAACCGTCACCGCCGTTATTACCGCCGCCGGTAAAAATTGCTATCTTTCCCTTTTTTCCTTTTAAGTATTGTTTTTTTATAACTCTCACAACACCTTGTGCCGCATTTTCCATAAGAACGCAACCAGGGATCCCCACCTCCGTAATAGTCTTTTCATCAAGACCTTTCATTATATCTGCGGTGGCAAGTTTCATAAATTAAAATCCTCTATTTACAATTTCATACATTTCCCTTACTGCCCTTTCTATTCCCACGATTAAAGCTCGCGCGATTATGCTGTGTCCTATACTGAACTCTTCTATTTCCTTTATTGTAAGCAATGGCCGTATATTATTATAATTAATTCCATGGCCTGCGTTTATTGCTAAGTTAAGTCTTGATGCCAACTTTACGGCATCTTTAATTCTTTCTAATTCGATTTCACCCCTTTCATTATGATAGTTGTCGCAAAAGAAGCCAGTATGGATTTCAATATAGTCTGCATCCAGATCCTTTGCAGTTTTAATCTGAATAGGGTCGGGATTTATAAAAAGACTTACCTTTATGCCGCTATCTTTTAAGTCTTTTATAACATTTGCCAGATATCCTGTTTTACTATTAACATCAAGTCCTTCCTCTGTTGTCAATTCCTCCCTTTTTTCCGGAACCAGAGTTGCAATATCCGGTTTTATTTCTTTTGCTATTTTTATCATTTCTTCTGTTGCTGCCATCTCAAGATTTAATTTTGTTTTTACAGTCTTTTTAAGTAGAACCAGATCCCTCTTCTGGATATGTCTACTATCTTCTCTGAGGTGAACAATTATCCCTTCCGCACCCGAGAATTCTGCCAGAGCCGCGGCAACAACAGGGTCCGGTTCTGAAGTTCCC
>JAXHUS010000563.1:0-2970 GCA_034189305.1 Thermodesulfobacteriota bacterium
CTTAATTTTTTTTGACAAGAAGTCTAACGTTACGTCCTTTTTTTTAACCTCCTCCACATAAGAAAACAATTTATTTATCACCGATCCAACATGAGGAAGCATAGATTTTAGCATCTCCAGTTTATTTTTATAGTCACCGTCAAATCGGTTTTTTCCAAAAGACAGAATAACTAATTCCTGTTCATTCAAGCTTAAAGGAAAGAGAATAAAATTCTGATACTTGGTTCCACTCAGCTCAATGAGAATTTCTCCCTCATCAATTAATTTAGATGAATGTAAAAATTTAGGGGCAATTTCATTATAGAATCTATCTTTGATCGTCTCCTTTTTCATTCCTTTAACTTCTACGGATTTTGCCTCTCCATTTTTATCCAACAATCCCGCGATTCCTACATCATAATTGATCTGTTCTTTGATGACCTCCAGCAACCTGAGCAAGATTTTTTCTCTGCTCATATCGCCGCTAATGACACTGCCGAGTTTAACAAGAATTCCTTCCATCCTGTTTTTCTCTGCTTCCAATTGTCGAAAAGATTCTCTTCCGATTATTGTTGATATAGTTTCACCAAACCAGTTTAAGCCTTTCACTTCATTTTTATGAGGACTTCTGGTTGACAGGATAGTCAAATAACCTTTTTTGTTCCCCAATATCGTCAGGGGAAAGAATATGCAAGTGTTGAGTAATCGGATGAAAGGAACCGTATGCTGGATGGGTCCCGCATTAATATTGTCCGTAAAGATTTTCAGGGTTTTGTCAATTTCCTCACTGGTGTAAAAGTTTTCTTCCTTTTCTGTTTTTAAATTTTTTAAAAGTGAATAAAATTTTAGGGAAGAGATACGGGATTTAAACTTTAGCTGGAGAGGAAATAATTGTTCAAAATTTATCTGGTAGAACTTTAAAACGAGAAAGTCTCCTCCGCTGGTAAAGGTATAAATTAAAAATATTTTATAGTGGGAAAAAAGAGACGCAACCCATTTAAAAAGAAATTTAAAAATAGAGTTTATTTCGATTTCTTCCTGAAAGGGGATGTCTTTATTACGAAGCTGAAGATAATTTTCATAGATATCCTTTAGTCTTCCAAAAAGAGAAGAGCTATCGGCCTGGGGTTTTTTCATTCGATCAATCTGGGGAGAATAATTTTGTTGGGAAAACATGGCATACCCTCTTTAAAAATTTGCACTTTACTTGTTATCTTGCTTCTCTATTTTAAGCTGAAAAGTTCCAGCGATCCAAATTCGTGTTTTAGCCCAACACGTGAATCGTTTTAAGGACACTTACTCAGAAAATCCTTCAGACGAATAGGGAATGTTACTCTCCTTGCTCTCGATCGGAAGGGCATTGGAATGATGGATTGATGCCGCCTGCTGATGGCAGTGGTCTTTTAGAAAATGGGATATTTAGAATGCAGAATTTTAAAGGTACTTAATTGTCTCATAACGCAATAGTACCTTTTATCTAATTTTCAAAAAAATGTCAAACAATTTCAGCAATTCTCATGATGGATTGAAGATATTTTCACTTTTTTTGAATTTCCTCTCTATAAGGAATGGTTTTAGCTAATTAATAGCCTGTTTTAATTACGATTAAGGCAAAATCGGTCATTTGCTTATAACGTTTTTATCTTGCATTTAATCAGCGATTTTGATATTTTTTGATCAAATTTTCAAGTTAGGCCCCTTTTCTAAAACGACAGACGTCAAGCTCAGATTTTTGATCTTCGCTTTTTAAATATTGACTCGGAAAGGATGATGCACCAGGATTGAGGCCGGTCAACAAACAAAGGAATATTTATGCACAACAACCTCGATATTCTCGTAGTTGACGACAGCAGATTCTTTGCGGAAGGCATGGAAGAGATCCTCAAAGAAGAGGGGCTCAAGGCCGCATCTCTTACCGACAGCACCAGGGCGATCGATTACATCAAAAAAGAGAAACCCCAGTTTGTCCTGACCGATATCATGATGCCCTCTGTCGACGGATTCAACCTGTGCCGGATGATAAAATCCGACGACGAACTTAAGGATATCCGGGTGGTCATGTTTTCCTCCAAGGGTTTTACCGCCGACCGGGAAAGGGCTTACCAGGCCGGGGTGGAGGCATTTATTGAAAAATCCGAGGCCCTGGATCTTCTCGCCCAACATATCATAAAACTGTTTAATGAACCGGTAACCATAAAGTTTTGGGGCACCCGGGGTTCCATCCCGGTTCCCGGCCCGGACACCATCAAGTATGGCGGCAACACCCCCTGTGTCGAGGTACGCCCGGGAGGCAAATCAATCATTATCTTCGATGCCGGCACCGGCATCCGGGCCCTGGGAGATGATCTGATCAAAAGGGGTGAGACCGTGAGGGCTCACATATTTTTTACCCACTTCCACTGGGACCATATCCAGGGATTCCCCTTTTTCGCCCCGGCCAACGTACCGGAAAACCATATCAATTTCTACGGATATGAAGACCGGGAATCAAAACTGGGCAAGGTAATATCCGACCAGATGGAGAGTGTCTACTATCCGGTCCCCATCACCAGGCTGGGCGCCAGTATCCAGTTCAGGCCCCTGGCGGCCGAAAGGGCTTATCAGATTGAGAACTTCAACATAAAAACCATCTACCTTAATCATCCCGGCAATACCATGGGCTATCTCCTCAGCCACCGCAATAAGAAAATAGCCTACCTGACCGATAATGAGCTGGCTACCGGTAAAACGCCCGGGGAACAGAAGACGCGAAAGATAGAAGATATGGAGTACAATCAGAAGGTAATCAACTTCTCCAGAGGAGCCGATATCCTGATCATTGACGCCCAGTACACCCGGGATGAATATAATGAAAAAAGGGGATGGGGGCATTCGCGCTACCAGGATACCCTGGAGGTAGGACTGGCCGCCGGAGTAAAACGCCTCGCTCTCTTCCACCATGATCCCACCCGTTCCGACAAAAAGATGGACCGGATCGTATCCGAATGTAAA
>JAXHUS010000564.1:0-5846 GCA_034189305.1 Thermodesulfobacteriota bacterium
GTTTCATTAATTACTGGATGAGAAAGGAACTTACTATTGGGGATAAATATGGCTCTTCCCGTGTATTGATGGCTTTTTGTCCCGGGGCCGATTTCCAGAACTATGGTTCCCATTATGGTCTGGTCAATTACGTCACCCTTTAGATCATCAATTTCAATGCGATCTCCAATGGAAAAGAAATGGGCCCCTGACCGAAATAAAAATCCCATAATATTTAGCAAAAACTCTTTGGTAGCAATCACAATAGCTACTGCAATCACCACCACGGTGGTAGCAAACATTCTTAACTGTTCAAACCAGATTATTACAAGACCGGTAAGGATTAAAAAAAATGCTCCATTGCGGGCGGTAACAATCCACTGTCTGCGGATTTTTTTTGTAAGTTTCTTTCTACTCAAAAGATCCTGTACAATTATCCATCTTATGCCAAAAACTACCAATAATAGAATTCCTGTGCTGATTAATTTACTCAAAAAATGATTTTCTGCAAAATTGAGCAAGTTCATCCTGTTTTAAATTCCTTGAAAAGGTATGAATTGGAAAATTCCAAAATCTCTATTGTAGAATTCTTGTCACCTTTTTTCATTAATTTTTATCTTTTTCCTTGTTCTGCCTTTCCATCTCCAATGCCTTTTTTTCCAATTCAGAACACCGCCTGGTAAGGTTCTTTTCCTTTATATGTTTTTTAACTATTAAAGGTACAGTTATAAAAGCCACAATGACAGAGCCGATCAGGGAAGAACCAAAAATAACCGCTACTAAAGAGCTTTTAAATCCCCAGAATAAAAATTTTACCTCCAGTGGCATTCCATTTTGCAGAGCAAAGATTGTAATTCCCAGAATCATTAAAAAAGTTATTATTAATGAAATATTCATTATACCCCTCCCTTTCCTATGTTGAATAGGACTTTTATATCCTGCGAAAGAAAAATAATTTTAGAAAGACTTATATCATTGACTTTCTTTCTTTTCTTCTGCAGATACTTCGTCAGTTTCTTCTTTTCGAAACTTCTTTTCTAATTTACCCAAAAGATCAGCAGTCTTTTCCCGGAGTGAACCCATTGAGTCAATCTGTTTCTTTATGTCAGATATGCCTCCCGACCTCTGATACGCTAAAATAGCAATAATTAAAGCAACAACGGCAATAATAAAGTTTAATATATACATAATAAAGTTTCACCCCCTCTCATCTTTAATTGTAAAAATGTATCTCTTTTTATTTGAATATTATATTCTATTTTGTTGTTTTATGCCCCAAAATTATTTCTTGCAAAAGCTACCCGCTCATCAACGTTGGTTAACTTTTTATAATGGTTTTCAATCAAATCCATCCGTGGCATCAATCCGGCGCGGTTAGCAATCTGAATATTAAGACCCGGTCGGGCATTAATTTCCAGAATAAGAGGGCCAAGATCTTTATCAAGAACAATGTCAACCCCCTGATATCCCAGGCCGGTCAATTCATAGCATCGAGCAGATGTTTTTAATAAATCCTCCCAACCCGGAATGAGTACTCCCGATACCGGGTTACCGGTATCAGGATGTTCATAAATAATATCATTACCTTGTACGCCAGTTAATGTGGTTCCTTTGCTTATATCAATGCCAACCCCTATTGCCCCCTGGTGCAGGTTGGCTTTTCCCTCGGAAAGCCGTGTGGGTAATCGTACCATGGACATTACAGGTATTCCTAAAAATACAATAATTCTTATATCAGGTACCCCTAAATAACTGATTCCATTAAAAACAGGATCAAATTGGACGCGATATTCAATCAGTGCTTTATCCGGACTTCCACCAATGCTGTACATACCGGTCAAAATATTGGAAAAATGATGTTTGAGTTCTTCATGGGTTATCAAAAGGTCATTCACCTGCCGGTACATATTTCTGGTCTGTTCTTTAATAACCATGATGCCTACCCCACCATGTCCGTGAGCTGGTTTTACCACAAAATCTTTATATGGTTTAAGCAGACTATTTAAATCTTTTATTTGCCTTTGAATTTCCGCCATGCCATATAATTTGGGCACTGCTATACCTGCTTTTAAAGCAAGCTGCTTGGTAAGAAGTTTATCATCTACCAACGGATATAGCTTACGGGGGTTATACTGGAGGGTATATAGGGCATTACGTCTGTTTATTCCTAAGACTCCTATATTTGAAAGCTTTCTAACAATCATAAATATTACGGTTTTCCCTTTGCCAATGCCTTAAATCGACTGAGCTCTGAAATGCGGTAACCATAGTAACGTCCCATAAGTACGGTTCCTGCCAGTAAAATTAGTGTCAATTCAGGAAATACAAAGATAAGATATTGCAGATATTTAATATTCATAACAAGATAAGCTATTGTGGCGGCCGTTAAACTGCCCAGCCCCTGTTGAAGTGCTTCAGCTGCCCCGCGTTCCTCCCATAATATAGACATTCTCTCAATTGTCATTGTTATTATAACCATTGGAAATAAAGCCACAGATAAACCGCGTTCCATTCCAATCTGGTGTGTCAGGATACTTAAACCGCACATAAGCAGTATAACTACAATAAGTACAGAGGCCAGACGGGGGACCAATAATAATTTAAGGTGTTCAAGATAGAACCTTATACTTAAGCCAAGCCCTACAACGATACAAAAAAGTACGATGCCCCATAGCAGCCTGGTTTCACGGAATGCCAGGGCAATAAGTACAGGCATGAAGGTGCCGAAGGTCTTGAAACCTACGATATTACGCAAAATCACAAGGACAAATGTCCCCAGTGGAACCATAAGGAGCACATTATAAACCGCCTGAGTCTCGATAGGTAGAGTAAATAAAGAATATTTAATAAAAGGAGAATTGTTTGACTGTTTGTGCTGGCCTGTAATTGTATGGGTTTCCTCCTTCCTGAGTCTAACCGATATTATGGTTTGAAGTTTCCCCCCTCCTTTTAAGTGGACAAGAGGGTAATTTCCCTGCCACCATAATAGATAGTCATGGGGGATGTCCTGCTCACCTGTTTCTGGATCATAAGATTGCCACGTATCTTTTTCAAATACCTGTAGCCAGTGGACAAATTGAATATCCCTCTGAAATTCCTGCAATCTTATTCCATGAACTACTTTTGCAGGTATACCGGCATATAGCAATACTTTAGCAGCTACCTCCATTTTTTTTAACAGGGTCGCCTGCTTTCCCAGTAATAAGGATATATTACTATCGTCCTGTGGGGTGCTGATTTGTTTTATCAGTTCTGCCACCATAGTCTCCAGGTCTGCAGAACTATTCCATATTTTAGTTATCAAGGATTCTACAGCAATTAGATAAGGTCCCTCAAAAACGGGTTTTTTAATCTCAGGCCGTTTTACTGTTGATGATGGCTCTTCTTCACTAATCTGGCGGACTACACCGCGATAATACAGGATTTGATCCCCTTTGATCTTGCGGGCAGACCATATAATCCTGCGATTTCCCCCTGTCTTCTTGGTTATAAGTCCATAACCCCTGGAGATAAAATTCTCATCAATGATGGAATATTGCGTTGTGCTTTTTGGGATAAACAAAGATACTTTAACAGGCGTATCATGAGCTATAAAAGAGATTCTAACCTCAATGTCCCATATATTGGACCTGGCTTGTGGCATAATGGGAAATTTTAAAAATACAGTCTTGTATGCAAAAATACCAAGACCGATAAAGGTCAGGCTCAATGTTAAAATGTATAGATGGTATTTATTCATGGCAATGGGCTGCTTTATTGTTTTGGTTCTGCACCCTTCTCTTCCATAAGAAATATTTGAGGAACATGAAGTTCATGGACTGTCTTAACTTTACACTTCGGCTTTGTGGTATATTTTTTAGAAGGATCTACAATGAAATCATCCGTAATAAAGCTGCGGCCAATTAATAATTGATAAATAAAACCGCTCCTGTCAATCAAATTAACTTCTGTTTCTTTATATAAATTCCCCAGGCATATGTAAAGCTTAATAACAGGCCTCTCTTGATTTTTTTCAAAATGATCTTTAATCTTTGCCACTCGCTGCACTTTTTGTTCCAGTTTTATAGTTTTTCCTTTATGGTTGGTTATACTGAAACGGACCCATTTTTCACCATTATTTTCAAAAAAAGACATATCATAACAGCCAAGGGAGGAATTTTTTGCACCCGTATCAATTTTAGCCCTGATAATAAGATTGCCGGGGTAGATACGAACTTTTTCGACCCTGCCAATGGTAATTTTGTTTTGTGCCTTTAGGGTTAAGGTATTAAAAGAAACAAAAAGCATACATACAAGTAGATAGAAAATAATTTTTCTTTTACTTAAGAAAATTTTCACTTTTATTTTTTATAATTGGAATCATTAAATAACAATCGAATATAGCAGTGTAATAAAGGATTGTCAAGTATTGGTTAAAAAGGAAATTAGCTTTAAAAAGTGATTTCAGGTTTTCAGGCAAAAACACTTTCCTCGCCTGAATCCTTTACAAAAAGGCAAGAGGTATTCGCAAGTTCGACAACCTCATGCATACTATCACAATCGGGTTCATTGGACATTCCAATTATATTTAAATCTGCGCGATCAATTTTTGCAATAGCTTCCTTAAAATTTCCCACAAATGTTAATATTTCCGTTTTGGCAGGCATTCTGGCAAGATCTGCAATTTTACGCAGAATTAATTCTGTCTTCACTATCTCCTCTTTTTTATCCACAATAGAAATTAATCGAAGATTACAGACCCAATTGAATCCTAATTGCAATGCCATAAGAATTGACATGTCACGGTTGGGGCTGCCTGAACGAAGCCAGATGTTCACCCTTTCTTTTCTCCCAAAAGCAGCTTTAGGATGAAATGCTAAAATAATAATCCCAAGGTTTTCCCTGATTGAAATGGCGATCATCTCCTCAAGCCTTTTATCTTTAGATGGATCAGAGCTCATGGTAAAAAAAATAGTATTGGGTGGAAAAAACATACCCTTCATAACCTGGGTAATAATACTAATCCCCTCTAAAAAATTACGGGCTTCTATTACAGTATTAGCAACAAAAATTCCTATGTTTTTTATCGGTATGACCAGTTCATTCAATTCATTTTCAATATATATTACTGTTTTTTCATCCTTAACGACCTTAAAATCATCCTCTTTTCTGAATAATAGGCTTGCCATCTGATTGATTCTTTGTTCAAGTCCATTTTCTATAATTTTTACGGTAAATAGGCGTAAAGTTCCACTTGGAAAGACAATGTCTTTTACAAACTCCATCAGATGAGGCCAGCTTTTGGGATCCTCAATGGGAATCATTAAATTAGGCTTCCATGATTTTGCATGGTAAGGCAAGCGAGCTGATGTTTTTGCTGCCCATTCTGCAATTGCATTAAACATCCCGCTACGAATATCATCCCAGTTAGCTCTGAGTTTAAGCTTGACCTGGATTCCGTAAAAAATTAAAATCAAAATAATAGATATTGTAGCAAATTCAGGATTGATTAAAAACATGGTAATCAAACACCATAAGCCGCCTGCTAATGGAATTATCAAAGGAATGTTAAAAGTTGGTCTGAATGAAGGTATCCCAATACCTTTTTCTATTGAAACTGCCAGATTAATTGCCCCATAAGTTATAAGAAAAAACATGGTTAAAAGTGGGGCGATTGTATTAAGATTGCCTAACAGCAAGCTAACCTCAATTACTATTCCGCTTAATAACAGTGCATAACGAGGCTCACCCTTCTTACTCTTCCGGGACAGCAGCCCTGATAAAGGGATTACCCTGTCTTGAGCCAGTGCCATAAGCGTTCTTGGAGCAACCTTATCCTCTGCCCTGGGTAGTATTGTCGGTGCCCCAAGAACGCTTATGGCACTGGC
>JAXHUS010000565.1:0-2491 GCA_034189305.1 Thermodesulfobacteriota bacterium
TTACGTTAAATAAGTCGTTTCCAAGGTTGGAATTGATTGTAACCAAGGGATGAAACTGTTTAAGCTTTTCAAACTCCGGAGAATTCAGATAGTCCCGGACGATGTCATTTAATTTCAGGGTTTTTTTTGTGATGGCAACTCCTCTTGCCAGGGTTAAAAGGTCCTGGACGACGGCAACCGCCCTATGTCCGGACTCCTGCATAGCTAAAATGGGTTCTCTAAGCTGGCTGTCTTCAGGTAAATCAGTTAGCATTAATTCCGGATAGCCTACAATCCCTGACAGGATGTTATTCAGGTCATGGGCGACACCACTTACCAGAAGTCCCAGAGACTCCATTTTTTTTGATCTGATAAGCTTTTCTTCGCTTTCCCGCAGTTTTTTTGCCTCTCGCCTTTTTTCTGAGACATCACGAAAAACAAGTACTACACCTGTTATTGTGCCATATCCGTCCCGAATTGGAGCACAGCTGTCTTCCACGGAATATTCGGTACCGTTCTTTGCTATAAGGATAGTATGGTTTGTAATTTTCACCGCAACCCCTTTATGCAGAACCTTTTTAACAGGGCTTTCAACCCTTTGCCGCGTTTCTTCATTGACAATATTAAACACCGCCCTCAGATGACATCCTCTTGCCTCTGAAAAATTCCAGCCGGTAAGCTTTTCCGCAACAGGGTTCATTTGTAAGATGTTTCCTTCAGTATCCGTCGATATGACTGCATCTCCTATTGAATTGAATGTTATGGCAAAATTTTTCTCACTCTTTTGCAATGCACTGTTTGCGTTGTTGAGCAATATAATATTTTTTACTCGTTGGCTGTCGAAATGCCAGAAAAATATTCCCGAAACCAGAAATAATAATATAGTAATAAAGATCAGGATTATTTGAGTGTGCATATAACGGCTAAAGTCCTTTGCCATTATTTGCTGGAAATTGGTTTCTACTTCGTCCGCCTCTTTTAAAAAACTCCAAAATATATGATCATATCGCCGGTTAATATCGGTGCCAATACCAGAAGTTCCTTTTGTCCCCATCCTTTTTTTTGCAACTTCCCTGAACTCTTTCAGTTTTCCCCGGATACTTTTTAACTTCCCGCTTATTTCGGCATCCTCAATTGGCATTAAAATCCTGTCAGGGGTTTCCCCTCCTTCCGACATGGCTTTTGCATAACATTCAGCCTTGTCATGATGTTCCCAAACTTTGTTAATATAATCCTGTCGGTCATCACTTATGATCTCGTCTAACCAAAGATGAGCTAAGGCAGCCTGCAACTTAATCTCAATGGCGGCGTCTATTAATGGTGTGTATATTCTACCCATTCGATGGCATTTGTAAAAACCATAAACAAACATGCTGATTATAATCAGTCCCACAATGCATATCTTTAAGTAGATTCTCCATGGGACCGAAAACAATTTGTCCTTTTGGCCCAATTTTTCATAAGTCGGTTTTTCTGTCATCAGAAAGTCCCTCCTTAACTTTAGTTGTTCCGTTTAAACTCAATAAAATTTTTATAAAAAAAGCATTTTGTAAATTTTTTTAAGAATTTTATATATTAAAGACCGATTGTGGTCTTATTTTTCATTATCCAAAAAAATGCAATTTAACTGACTGAAGAATTGAAAAAGAATATCTAACAGTATGTAAGAACAAAACTTATATTAGGGACAATAATCAAATAAGGAGCATAAATAATAATAATATTACTAATTCTAACAAAAGCAAGGAAGTAAATCAAACAATAACTAATTGAAGTCAATCTGGAATTTACAGGAGTTTCCTGAGTTTTGATAGAGCACTTTATTTCTGAGGGAAATCTGGCTTTAAGCAATGGGGTATCCATCGAGGTGGCAGGAAGGGGAAAGCCCTGCCCTTAGAGCGGGGAAGGTGCAAGTATTCCCTTTCCTTTAAACCCGATAGGGTTACTTTGAAAGCCGTGAAGTGAAGAAATAAAGGGTTCTATTTTTTACATTTATATTTACAAATAATATCGATATGTTTAACAAAATATGTAAAAATTTTTAAGAAAGTTACAGCGAGGGTATACTTGACAAAACCTTTTGAAAAGGTTATATGAATAAACTGTATAAAAAGAAGGAGGAGATGATATTATGGGTCTAAAGGGCAAGCATGTAGATTTTTATGACGAAACGCTTCGTGATGGAGTGCAGAGCTTGTGGGCTATGCGGGTGAATTATGGCATGTGGGATGCCGCTGGTGAAGAATTGGACCAGGCTGGTTTTAGCGCTACTTCGTTTGTTCTCATATTTCAATTGGCTGTTCGAATGGGAGAAAACCCATGGGAAATACTGCGATTGATTAAAAGAAAGGTAAGAAATACGAAGATAACCAGCATTACCGGGCCCTGTTTAATAGATATAGTTAAGCCATTTGAACCTACGGCAATATGGAAGCTTTTTTATAAAAAGATAGTCGAGGCCACAGGACAACGTCGTATCATGTTCATGTCAAATCCTATAGACGAATACAAG
>JAXHUS010000566.1:0-2621 GCA_034189305.1 Thermodesulfobacteriota bacterium
TAGAATGAATACTTCCGAGATCGACCTTAAATCTCAGTTTAAGCGGGGTATGGCCGTTGAACAGTTTATTGATGATCAGATTGCACAAAAAATTACCATTTCCCGGAAGGAAGTTAAAATGTATTATGACAGCCATCCGGATAACTTTAAAAAACCTGAGCAGGTGAAGGCCAGTCATATTCTCATTAAAGTCGATCCCCAGGCGGATGAATCTCAGAAAAAAGAAGCCCGCAAAAAATTAGACGCTATCAAGCAAAAATTGAAAAAAGGAGAAGATTTCTCAACCCTTGCCAGAGAATTTTCTCAATGCCCCAGCAGTTCCAGAGGTGGGGACCTGAGTTATTTCGGACGGGAACAAATGGTGAAACCTTTCTCTGATGCGGCTTTTGCATTAAAAACAGGTGAAGTTAGCGACATCATCGAAACCAGATTTGGATACCACCTGATTAAAGTTACCGACAGAAAATCGGAAACAAAAATCAGCTACCAGGACGCAAAGGAAAAAGTTGAACAATATCTAAAGCAGAAAAAAATTTTCAAAGAAGTAAATCAATATCTGGAGAAAGTTAAACGAAAAGCAAAAATTGAAACATTTCTTTAATCATATTCATAGTAAATGGGTCAAAGAGATTAAAAGAATAAAGTAACAGTTAATCCGGGTAGAGATAAGATAAATAAAACTGACAATCCAAGACTAATTAAACTGCCTTCCCAATGCCGAAAGCCGTTCAATGGAATGGTTCAAAAAAAGACCCCAGCCAGATTTCCAGACCGCCTTCTATGGGTTCACTATCATGTAAATTATTATCCTTAAAGGGATTTGCAGTTCCTACGAATAGCCCTAATGGTGTAGATGCAAAGGTTCTAATACCATAATTAAACTTATTATTGAATCCGTCTTTTGCAATTTGAGTCCAATTGACTCCATCTTTAGTCTTCCAGAGGTCGAATCCACCTTCTTTTTCTATGAAGTCGAAGATCCAGTCACCAAGAAAGGCGGGTTTAACCTCTTTGGCTAAACCAGATAAAAATATGGTTGTATCAAAGGTACTTACATATAACCACCCATCATATTCCTGCATACGCCATATATAGCCGGTAAAAGGGTTGCCGAAACCAGCAGCATAGCCGCTAATGGGGGAAATTAACGTATCCATAACCTTACGCTCTTCTCCAACAACCAATTCTATACTATCGTCCGGTGCAATCCTTATAATTTCGGCAGGGGGAGGTAGCCATTTTTCCTCAATCTTTGCATATTGACGTATCCCTGTGCCGATATATAAATAACCATTGAACGGGTACATGCTGACGGGTGATTCATTTTTATAACAGCGCCCTGCACCGTTTGCGACAACTATCTCCCAATTGTACAGCGGGTTACCTATAGCATCTGTTTTCCATATTTGAAATCCTGTTTTTGAATTTCCGGTGCCGGCATATAAATAATTATTAAATACAGTAAGCTCAAACACTGTTTCATTTTCAAAGCATCCAAAACGACCAGTGCTTACCGGCTGCCAGATACCTGAGGCAGGTTCTGCGCTTTCGAAGACTTTGACAATCCCTAAAACATTACCAATTTTTATGCTTGAAGGGGTAGTATACAACTTTCCGTTAAAAGATATAAGGTTACGAAAGCTATAAGTCCCAAGAAAAGCAAGGGGGCCTTTTGGAACAGTTGGATTTGTGGGTGTAAAGCTTATGCCGTCGGTTGTTCTTAGAATATTTGCATACCCGGGAAAAGAGAGTGTACCAATATAAAGCGCTTCTTCTCCATGTACATCGGTATGAACAACCATTCCCCTGTAGCCGACTTCTCTGGGAATCACTAAAGTTTTTCTATCCTTTAAGGTAACGGAAATTAACGGGGATTTGTATACTCTATCCCAGCCGATTCCCGGAGTATAACGCCAGATTTCTGCCGAAAATTCCTCAGGGGCATCCAGGGGAGAAAGGTCACACTCAACTATACTATTTCCATAACCTTCTTCCGGATAATCGCTTCTTAAAAATTCGGCAATACAGAGATAATCACGCACGGTTCCCACGTACAACCTGCCTTTAAACCACGCCATTGACCATGCATAAGAGTTTCTTTGATCTCCGAATCCATTTTCGCAGACCTTTTTAAAATCTTCCCTGAGAAGACCTATATCGTCTCCAGCAATGGACTTTTTTAGGTATAGAGTGAAAGTAAAAAACAGAACACTGAATGACCATATTAACAAACACCTAAAAAGTATCCCTTTTGTCATTTGATTAAAAAATTTCTTATCATTTAAATAGTTTTCAAATGTCAAATAATATATTTCTTAAACGTTCACTGTTTTCCGTTGTCCATTTACAGAATGATACTCAGGCTGATTGAATCTATGTTTGGTTCCTTATTCTTTCATCAATTCCTATTATCCTTTATAGTTTTCATCGGTTAACGGTGAACTATTAATTACGATATTTTGTATTGACATTCATCAGGAATCTGAACTTTGTAATTTCGTCCTTTATTTAATTCTGTCCTATTGCATATCTGTTGTTAAATTCTTCTCCCCTTTCCACACTTAAGAGAAAATCTCTAACATTTTTTACAAACTGCCCGGGAAGACGTGCCGGAAAAAGGT
>JAXHUS010000567.1:0-4339 GCA_034189305.1 Thermodesulfobacteriota bacterium
GATTTTCCCAACTCTTCAATTTGCATGCAGATTTCAATTCCATTCAAATAGATACAGCATGTAAAGTACTAAAGACCAAAATTCCTATCAAAGGGAAATTCCATGGCAGTTTAAATATCAAAGGGGATTTTCAATCACCAATTATTACAGGAAATATAAGGAGCAGGGAAAGCAATATTGGTAATTTTTCATTAAATAAGATAGTGGCAACTTTCAATTATGCTCAAAGGCTTTTATATATAAAAGCAGACTCAGAAAGCAATAAACAGGAACTTTTCAGGGTTGATGGAATAATTCCTGTTGATTTATCCTTTAGACCGACAAAAGAACGTCTTCTGTTGTCAGGATTGGATTTATCACTTGAATGTAAAAAAATTGATATGGATTTTATTTCATCCTTTACAAAGGAGATAGAAAGGGTGTCCGGGCGGATGTCTTTTAAAGTTTTAGCCAGGGGAAATCCCGGAAATCCTGCAATTCAAGGATCCGCATATATAGATAACGGGGTGATAAGAATTGCAAAAACAGGCCTTGAGTATCATGAATTAAGAGGCCATATACAATTTAATAACAATACTATTATAATTGAGGAGTTGTCTTTAATGGGCGGTGAAGGGAAGGTTAACATCACAGGCAATATATCCCTTAAAGATTTCAGACCTTATAGGCTTAATATGGATATTAAATGCGGTAAATTCAAAGTCATTAATACAAGCTTATTATCTGGTGTTGTGGATGCAGACCTTAATATAAAAGGGCCGTTAAGCCATCATTTCCTTACTGGTACCATTAAACTGATTGAATCTAATATTAACTTTTCTGAAATCAAGAAAAGGCGGCCAGAGGAAATCGAAATTATAGAAGCTGAGGCAACAGGAGAAGAAAAGGTTACAGAAAAAAGAGAAGATTTACCATTTTTTCTTAATAATCTGTGTATAGATTTAAATATAATAGTGCCTGGTAATAACCATGTGAAATTTATGGGATTTGATGCGGAAATAAAGGGTGAACTTGCATTTAAAAAGGCAAAGAAAGAACCCTTTCTTATCGAGGGAAATATTCAGACTATTTGTGGTAGTTATCATGTAAGGGGAAGGGAATTTATTATAAAGGAAGGCAAAATTACCTTTTCTGGGTTTCCCCGGATGGATGCCAATTTAAACCTTAAGGCCGTCTGTAAAATTTCAAAGCTCACGGTTATCATGCTTCTGAACGGGACACTCAACAACCCTCGGATAGCCTTTCAGAGCAACCCACCCAGAAAGCAGGCCGATATAATCGCCTCTTTATTTTTTGGAAGGCCCGTTAATAAGTTGACAAAGTCTGAGGAAATACAATTGCAGGAAACAGCTATGAGTATTATGGGAGGACTGGCTGCTGATCAGGTAAAGGGAATCTTAGGAGAAAGGTTCACTCCGGATACAGTTGATATAAAAACAGATAAAGGAGTGGGTTTCGAGATGGGCAAGTACATAAACGAACAACTCTTCTTAATTTATGAACGGAAATTTGGAATAGAGACGTCTGACCAGATGAGGGTTGAATATCAATTAACGGATCGTTTCAGCATAAATAGCCAGATAGGTTCTGAAAAAACGTCAGGCATAGACCTTTTCTGGATTTTAGATTATTAAGGATTTACTATTATGTAAATACCGTTACTAAATGATATTGTTATTATATCTGGATTGTCCGCTGCTTATTTTAGTGATCTTATAAGATAAGATTACCGGAAATATTAGAAGGGAAATTTTTTTCAATCTTTTCACTCACTTGTCTGGTCATAAAGGCATTAAGAAGCTGAATGCTGGTACCTGCACACTTTTTGCTCCTTAAAGGAGATTTGCAGTAATGATGAACTACTTATTAGATATAACCCGAAATTTTCGAATAGCAGACTTTTTTGATATTAGCCTAATTTTTATATTAATTTATGTTATATTGACATGGTTTAAAAAAACGGCGTCACGCTTTGTTTTTATTGGAATCAGTATTATGGGATTAATATATGTCCTTGCCCGTTTTTTTTTGCTTCATCTTACAACCTTTGTATTACAGGGTTTCTTTGCTATCCTTCTTATTGCCTTAGTAATAATATTTCAAGAAGATCTTCGCAGGTTTTTTGAACGTATGGCCATGTGGTACTTTATTAGAAAGAAATGGTCTTCAGTGTCAGCCTACCAGGATATTGATATACTTACAGAAGTAGTTACAAAATTTACACTTAAAAAGACCGGGGCATTAATAGTCATTAAGGGGAATGACCCCCTTGACCGACATCTTAAGAGTGGAATCCATCTGGATGGAAATTTAAGCAAAGCTTTATTGGAGAGCATCTTTGATCCTCATTCCATTGGCCATGATGGTGCAGTAGTTATTGAGAATGGCAGAGTATTTAAGTTTGGCTGTCATCTCCCCCTCTCTTTAAATATAACGAAATTTGGTAATTTAGGATTACGACACACAGCAGCTCTGGGATTAGTGGAGCGTTCAGATGCCTTATGTATAGTTGTATCAGAGGAACTAGGAACTATCAGAATAGCCAGAGATGAAAAACTTGAACGGCTTGACAATCCTGACCAGCTTAAAACTATTCTTGAAGCCTTTTACCAGGAAAAATTTCCTGTGATGGCTACAAAGAAAACATGGTTCGGCTGGGTGAAAGAGAATTCCAGGGAAAAGGCATTTGCCTTCATTATGGCTTGGGGATTATGGTTAACTTTTGTTTATCATGCCGGAGATGTCCGCCGTGATTTTATCGTTCCTGTAGAATATCAAAATCCTTCACCTAGCTGGATCATTGAAGAACTAAAACCAAAAGAAGTTATGATTACACTGACAGGTTCAACAAATGCATTTTTCCTTCTAAATCCAATGTTACTAAAGATATCACTGGACATTTCAAAACTTAAAGAAGGGAAGCAAGAAGTTATCCTTGGCAGAAATCAAGTTCGTCACCCTGAAAATCTTTCTGTATTCAAGATTGAACCCGATAAGATTTATATCACTGCTCACCATAAGATTTCTGTAGATTGACCTAATAACGTTAAAAAGGTTGTTTTAACTAAAGGGAAAAGGCTATTGGCTGTATGCTTCAGCATCAGGTAACATAAACCTAAAAAATGCCTTTGAATTTTTTAGTCAGTACAAAACATAAAAGGCAAGAGGAAAATGGGGAGATTTAATTTTACTTTTTTATTCTTTGCTATCATGGTTAAGGTATAAGGTGAAAGGTTTAATGTCCAGAGGTAAGAAAAACCATATACCTTAAACCCTGTACCTTACCTTTATTTTGCATTTACCAAAAATTGCTACTGCAAATTTTGGGATAAAGGGGAAAGGCATGAAAGAATTAAAGAAGATTAAAAAAAAGCTTGCGCATCTAAACCAGATTATATCAGTTTCAAAAAAACCGCTTATTCTTGTTTATAGCAATCCAGACCCTGATGCCCTTGCCAGTGCCTGGGCACTTAAAGAAATTATGCACTCAGTGGGCGTTTCTGCAGCAATCGGGTATACAGGGGAGGTGGGAAGACTGGAAAATGAGGCCATGATTAGCTCTCTTAAAATTCCAGCCAGTGCCCTAAAGGAAGACAGCTTGCCGGATACTGATTTGATTGCCCTTGTTGATTCCCAACCTGGGTTTTTTAAACCTTTCGAACTTCCGCGGTGTGATATTGTAATCGACCATCACCCAAGAGAATCATACCGCAAATATGCCTTTTGCGATATCCGTCCGAAATGTCTTGCAACTTCCTCTATTTTAACGGAATACCTTCAGGCAAGCGGAATTAATACAGGCACGAAACTGGCCACAGCCCTGCATTACGGTATTCAGACAGACAGCAGGAATATGCAGAGGCGGCCTACCGAAGTTGACACTGAAGCTATACACTTTCTTGAAAAGAGGACAAATATCCATCTTCTGCGTTGTATTGAGTTTTCGTCTTATTCCCTCGGACGTCTGGATTACTTTAGTATTGCCCTCATCAAACTAAGACATTCCCATAATGTACTTTATTCCCATATAGGTACAGTGGACTACGCTGATGTCTGTGTTCAGATTGCCGACTTCTTGATTCGTGTAAAAGAAGCCAAATGGGCTCTTGTATCCGGAGTTGTCGGAAAAAAATTGGTCATTGTATTTCGCTGTGACGGACATAAAAAACATGCCGGCAAAACTGCCCATAGTGCATTTGGGATATTAGGAAGTGCTGGAGGTCATAAGATAATGGGACGTGCAGAAATTATTGATACTGCCTTGCCATCCGGGCATGCTTTAACAAATAATGAGCAGACAGAACTCTTTATTCTTAAATCAATTGCAAAGGTTGAAAAG
>JAXHUS010000568.1:0-5723 GCA_034189305.1 Thermodesulfobacteriota bacterium
CCATTTATCAGATAAATGGATATACAGATGGAAGAAAAAATTTTATTAGTGGATGATGAGCAAATTATCAGGGAAGTAATAGGCGAAATTTTTAAAGATAATGGTTATCAGGTAATTACTGCCTCAAGTGGCCCCCAGGCCATTGAAATTCTTTCATCTAAAGAAGATATTGGTGTGGTTGTTTGCGATATTAAGATGCCCAAAATGAGCGGGGAAGAGGTGCTTGCAAAAATTCGGTTCCTTTATCCCCTTATTCCTGTTGTTATGTTAACTGGTTTTGTCGACCTGGAGACGGCATTGGAGGTAATGCGAAGAGGTGCCTTTGACTACCTAACAAAGCCGGTCGATGAGGAGAGACTAATTCATATAATTAAGAAGGCATTTGTCCAAAGGAATAAGATTAAAGAGGAATTCGAATCCCGCCTTAAAGAAGAAAGTATGGCCATAATTGGGAGATTAACCAGCGGAATCGTCCACAATTTAAATAACCCCCTGGCTGTTATTATGAGTAATACTGAACTGCTAAAGATAAAATACCCTGGTGAAAAATTTCTGGAGAGAATTTATATACAGATTTTTAAGATACAGGATATTATTGACAATCTCATGTATAAAACCCGACAGGAACAGGGTAAACAAGAAAGAAAGCCAATTAATATCAATAAATTACTAACGGAAGAATTAAAATTTTTAGAGATGGACCAAAACTTTAAACAGAATATCGAAAAGGTGTATAATCTCCACCCGTCTCTTCCTGAAATCAATTCCTGCTATAATGACTTGAGTCAAAGTTTCATGAATATAATCAAAAATGCCCTTGATGCCATGTCCCGTTCTGAAGTAAAAAGGTTGTCTATTACTACCAATTTTGATAATAGGTATATCCTGGTTAGCTTTAAAGATACCGGTTGCGGCATAGAAAAAGAGGATATACCCAGATTGTTTGATCCCTTTTTTACTACCAAGGTGGTTAAGGGTGAAGAAAAGGAAGGGGAAGCGACCGGCACAGGTTTAGGCCTTTACTCCTGTCAGCAAATACTAAAACCTTATGGTGTAAAATTTGATGTCAAAAGCGAACCGGGAAAAGGAACGGATTTTTCTCTTTATTTCCCGATAAATCCTCCTCCAATTTAATCTTACTGACCTATAAATACAGGTCTTTTTGCCTCTTTTATCAAATACTTTACCAGACTGCCCGCCATAAAATCAAAGGGACCCTTCTTGGAATGAGCTCCAACAACTACAATGTCAGCCCAATCCAGATATTGTTCTTCCATTACCCGGATAATGTTTTGAGATGTCCATATCTTTTTTACGTTGTTTATGGAATAAGTATTGAGATATGCTTCAGCCTGATCCATATAGTAGTTTGCTGTTTCCTTATCCGTATGGGAAATAATTAAAGCAACCTCCATAATATCGGGATCGGCTAATTTAGCAAAACGCTTCATTGCTCGAGCAGACTGCAAACTACCATCAAAGGCAATCAATACTTTTGTTTTTTCAGTATCGGAAACGGGCATTGTTTCCGGTACCCCATAAATCGGGGTAATAGAATGATCCAGTATCTTTTCTAAAGAATCTCCCGGTTTATCGCTGGTCTCAAAATTAAAATATGTGCGCAGTCCCATAATCACCAGGTCATAAAATATAGATTCCTTGATTATCCGGTCGCTTGGACTGCCTTGAAACTCAGCCTCACGATGCGCAACCTCTTCTTCGTTACACTTTTCCTTGAACCTGGATAATATTGAGTGAATACGCTCATGGGCTTCTTCTTCTTTATGTTTTTCAAGCTTTTCGGCATAGTAAAGTCCACCTAAGGGTATTGGTCCAATAGATTTTTCGATCCCCGGAATATCAAGAATTACCAGCCCGGTAAGTTCAGCGCCGTTGCGCCTGGCAATATTACACCCCTCATCAAGGGCGTTTTCTGTATACTGCGACGGGTCAAGTGGAATTAAGATACGTTTAACCATTATGATTCTCCTTGCTTTTATAATCCCAAAAAATGCAATTAAAAAATAAAACAATTTGAAGAATAGGGTATAAGTATGTAAAAATGCTCCTTATTTAACACAATAAAAAAACCAAATAAGGAGCAAAAAAGTGAAACAAAAAAAGCATAACAAAAGTATGGAAGTAAATCAAACAAAAATTAAATTCACAAAGAAGAAAATAACAGCATGGGGAGGGATATCAAGTTTAATCACAAAGTTTTTAGAAAGGATTGAATTTGAGGATTGGGTAAACAGGGCAGTCTATTTAAAGAATAGGAAGATTGGAAAAAGTACAGAATGAACGTTATGGTAACCAACGATGAAGAAGGTTCACCAGTAGAGATATGGAGAGAATACAGGACAAGAGCAAAAGATGAAAATGGAATAAAAAAACTGAGAAAAGAATTTGGATTATCTCAATTTTTCATCTCATTCTATAAGAGATTCCCAGAAAAAATAGATTGGACTTCTAAATCCATCCTTCAAACATGATGTCGTGCCCTGATTTTTTGAACTTAAAGCGTCTAAATTTCAAAACATCTTCCATATTTTTAACCTTTAGATCGAAGGCCCATTCTATTCCATGTCCTATAATCCTGGGCGCTATAAAAAGTATAAATCTGTCAACAATTTTATTCTTTAGCAAAGAATAAACTACCCTTCCTCCTCCCTCAACTAAAACGGATGATATTCCATTATTTCCCAGAGATGAAAAAAGATGGAAAAGGTCGATCCGTCCCTTTTCATCGCTTTCAACCTGAAGTACATTTACCCCACGATACTTTAAGACGTCTAACTTCTTTAAATCTATTTTTTTTGTTGTTGCTATTAAAGTTTTGTTAGGCAAGTCTCTATTGATAATTTTAGCATCCAGAGGAATCTTAAGTTTACTGTCAACTATTATTCTCAAAGGGCTTTTACCTTTCACTTCTCTTACTGTTAACAAAGGGTTGTCTGCAATTACTGTTTTTATGCCTACCATTACACAATCATGCTCTGTCCTTAACTTGTGAACAAATTTACGTGAGGGTTCTGAACTTATCCACTTTGAATCACCGGAGGCTGTAGCTATTTTCCCATCCAGACTTTGAGCCAGTTTAACAGTTATAAACGGCATATTTGTTCTTATGTATTTAAAATATGCGTAATTTAGTTCTTTACCTTCATTTTCCAAAATTCCTGTAATAACTTCAAAACCATGATTTCTCAATATTTCAATCCCTTTTCCGTTAACTTTAGGATTAGGATCAAGATTACAAATCACTATTTTACTGAATTTTTCCTTTATAAGGGCATCGGTACAGGGTGGTGTTTTACCATGGTGGCAGCAAGGTTCCAGGGTTATATAAAAAATTGTATCTTCCGTGCTCATTCCCTTCGCTTTAAGTTTTCCAAGGGCATCAATCTCAGCATGAGGCCCTCCAAATCTTTTATGATAACCCTTTGCCATTATCACCCCATCTTTAACAATAATTGCTCCAACCAAAGGATTAGGGCTTACCTTGCCCTTACCTTTCTTTGCAAACCTTAATGCCATTTTCATAAAATGAATGTCTCTATCTTTTATATGAATAGTCATAGTTAAATTTTATCATAGAAATGAACTTTTACCTTTTAAAATTTTTAACATTAACAAATTCCTGCGTAAATATTGGAATGTTGTTTTATAATGTTATATATTAAACCTTAATTATTATTTGCAATCTTGTTTTAAATTCATTATAAATTAATAATACAAACCTTAAGTGAAATAAGTATAAATTAATTAACGATATTGGAAGAATAACAATTGGGTAAAAAATTTATAATAAAAGTAGAATAATAATGAGGAAAGTTTTTTCGTTATTAATAACTTTATCCATTTTGCTTGTTCCTGTTTCTGGATATGTAGAGGGGGGTGTTGAAAAGGTGTCAGCGGCAAAGCGTCATAAAAAAGGTGAATATATCACAGAGAGAATAAAAAATTTAACGCCAAAGGAAAAAGAAAAGATTAAGGAATCTTCTTTAATAGCCTCGCAAATAATTAAAAATCTGACAGCAGAGGAAAAAGAACGATTAAAATCCAGTTATGAAAATTGTATAGACACATTAACCAGTATTCCTGTAGAAGATAAAAATCAATTAAAACATAATTATCTCTATCTGGTTAGATAAGATTAAATAGTAATACTATATTTAAAGTCAATCATTTTTAATCTGTGCTTCGGATAAACAAAGAAATATTTAGCAGGCCTCATACATAAAAGGGCTATTAAACGGATGGGAAAAAGCTTTTTCTTGGGTGCATTGGGAATCCATCGTTTTTACGTTAGGAAGATTGGAACATGAATTATCTGGATTTTGACTCCTGGAATTTTGGGAATTGTGGCCATTGTGGATTTTATTATGATAATTATTTGGTCTTTTACTGACAGGGAAGGGAAGAAACTCGAGGACTGGACATAGACCTGTATGATACCAGGGAAGAGTATGATGCAGGCTAAACTAAGCATTAAAAAAAAGATAGGGGGTACAATTAATCGAAGTCACAACAAAATAGCTGGTTTTTAGGTAATTCATATATTAGATTTAAACTGAAACCATTTTAGGAGGTATTTTTCTTATGAAGATAAAAAAATATAATTATAAAAAAATTAATCAGTACCAGAGAAAAAATATGTTAAAAGATCTGGCATTAAGCCTTAATTTTATCCTGTTAATTTTATTATTAACTGTGGGATATATTTTTTTCCCTGCACAGACTCTGGGGAAAGGCAAGATATTTAAAAAGGATACCCTTTATGTGCCTGAGGTAAAAAAAGACATCCTTTATATCCCCGAGTCAAAAATAAAAGCCCACCTTCTTGATATTTATCTGCCGGAAAATAATAAGAATGCACCGGTATTAATGTTTGTGCACGGCGGTGGATGGCGGTCGGGCAGTAAAGATAAGAAAGTATATCAAAAATTTGCAAGTATTTTTGCCCGACATGGTTATGTTACTGTGGTACCTGGTTATCGACTCTCCGGCGAGGCAAAGCATCCGGCACAAATTGAAGATGTAGCTTCTGCCTTTGCCTGGATATATAACAATATTTATAAATATGAAGGGGACCCAAAGAAAATATTTATCAGCGGCCACTCTGCAGGAGGACATCTCGTCTCTCTTTTAGCCCTGGATAGTTACTATCTCAACAGGGTGAATGTACCCGAAGATGCAATTAAAGGAGTGCTTGCCCTGTCAGCCGTATTTGATGTAACAATGATGAGGGGCCAGTCATTGAAAAAGATGGCTGAGCCTGTATTTGGAACGGATCCTTCAGTATGGAAGAGGGTGTCACCGATTAACTACGTTAGAAGTGGACTGCCGCCATTTTTAGTGCTTTATGCCCAGAGGGATACAAAATCTCTTAGGGAACAGGCAAAAGCATTTATTAATGCCCTTCGGGAAAAAGGTAATAATGTAAAAACTGTAGAACTAAAACATGCAGGACATCTTAGTGAAATGTTGAAGAATCGGGGTGGCAGGAATCCTATGGAAGGTCCCATGGTGGAGTTCATAAAGGGCCTGATTGCTAAATAAGAAATATGGCCAGTGAAAACAAAATAAACAAAACATTTTTGATTCTTTAACTTTAAAGTAAAAAGGAGAATTTAATATGGAAAAGGTCAGATGTTTTTTGGTTTTTGTAATTGCCCTGGTGCTTATGAGTGGTTGTGCTACAATGAAATGTCCTGACAAGA
>JAXHUS010000569.1:0-11126 GCA_034189305.1 Thermodesulfobacteriota bacterium
TACTAAGTTGCATTCAAAAAATTGATTTCTCACTGTCAGGCGAGATATCTGACCTGCTACGATGGTAGGACAGGCGTCTCGCCTGTCTCTATGAAGATAAAAATGAATACAATTTGGTATAAATTCATCCTAATCAATATTTATGAAGCAAGTCTTTTGTATAGAAATTGATTGTTTTTTGATGAGATATACGTGTTGCCAGTAATTTTGTCATACTCACTTAAGCCGTGAGTTCTTTAACATATTTATCTTTTACTTGGAATGTCTGCAATATTTATAAATGTTCACCGTTAATTGTTTTCCGTGGTCCATCCCCAGAGGATAAGTTAACTGTTGAATTGCATATTTTGGTTTTTTATCCTTCATCAATCCCATTTATCCTTTGTCGTTTTCTAACAGGTAATGGAAAACTGTGAACCATTACTAATATTTTAAAGTTTATCTTTCAACCGATCCCTGTACCGCTTTAAATAAACAGCTACTCTTCCATTGACATTGCTACTCTAAATCCACGAGAATCTTCCACATCATTGGGACTTTGTCCATTCCTTCCGGCGCAGCGGGCATAGTCAGCATCAACATAACTCCAGGCAGATCCTCTATTAATGCGTATATTCTTTTCTTTATCAAAAAATGTCTGACACCACTCGGAAACACTTCCTGCAATATCCCGGACACCAAATACCGACTCATCCATTTCAAAGGCTCCTATTTTGTCGGGACCGTCTTTTTTCCCTTTGCTTGAGGAAGCCATAGAGCAGAATCTGTAGTCAAAATAATCCCCCCATGGGAAATAACGACCGTCCACTCCCCTGGCTGCCTTTTCCCATTCCATGTCCTCAGGCAGTCTGAATACCCATCCTTTATCTTTATTTTGAAGTGTCAACCATTTGCAGTATGCCCTTGCATCATTCCAGGAAATGCCCAGAACCGGCCAATCCAATGGAAAATCGGATTTATAAACCTTGCCGGATTTCTTCCAATAAAATCCTGACGATACCGCTCTGCGTGGCAGGTACTTTTCCGCTGAACCCGGGAGATGTCTTTCAAGATAATTTATAAATTTTAAATAATCTTTAACCTTTAACTCATATCTCGAAATCAAAAATCCGGGAACAAACTTTTCAGCCCTTTTTAGTGAATATGACGCATCGGAATCTCCACCCATTATAAACTTTCCTCCGGGGATATAAACAAAACCTTCCGGAACTTCTTTTTCTCGTAAAAGCTTAACCTTATCTATAACTTTATTCTCACCTCTTCTTATTAATACAGGAAGCCTTGTATCCAGATATCCCTTCTTTTTCATAACTATTAAATAGGAACCCTTTGGGAGTTTTAGTGCATCAATCTGTTTTAATTGATTATAGTTATTATACTTAAGAAGTTTGTAGACAGGTAAGAAACCTGTTTTATCGAGATTAAACGCAGGATCAACTCCCCACATTACATTGTCCTCTAAAAGTTCTTTTCTGGAGGAAAAGTAGGCGGCAGGATTAAAAGGAGCCGGAATCATCCTTCGATCCGCCCCCTCAATAAAACGATAGATATAATATGTATCCGCTCCGGGGACTGTGGTTAGCGTTAAAATCCCGTCTTTTTTCATCAAATTCTTATAATAACCGTCATCAAAGGTAAGAACAAGTTCCTTAAAATAAGCCATCTCTTCTTTCTTTTGCAGAACCTCTGCTTCCGTAAATTTATTATAATATATCCCGGCAAGGGCTTTTCTGGCTTCTCTGTTTTCACCGTCATAGCTTAATATTTTACTGTAATTGGAAATTATTTTACCCTCAGTTTTCAATTCATTTATTTTATTATCAAGTAAATTTTTTTCCTTTTCCCAGAGAGGCCTTTTTGTACTGAAACCCTCATGTCCCTTAATCTTGCCTTTCAGATTATCTATTGCCTTTGCAATGGATAAACTGCTCTGACTGATCTTTCCTTTCCTGTCTTCCAACTCTTTAGTTACGCTCATAACAGGCTTTATCTTCTCCTGCGCCCTCTGTTTTTCAGCCTTTACCGCAGAAACTGCGATGCCGTCTTTTGCCTCAGGTGAGGCGGGATCCAGGGCAAATGTTGCAACATACGCATCATAAGCTTTTATATAATCTCTATTTTCAAAAAGGTTTTTAGCCTCTTTTATTTTTTCTTTAGCAAGACGTTTATTTTTTAAAGCCAGAGCCTTGCCGCTTACAAGGGCAATTCCTTTCTTAGCTTTAATATTATCTTTGTCCAGTCCTAAAACTTCAAAATAGATCTCCTCAGCTCTTACATACTTTCCGTCTATACGGGCCTGTTCTGCCAGGACTATTTTATTTTGAATTTCTTCCTTTATTTTTTCCTGTTGCCAGACATAAGCGCCGGTGACTCCAATTATAAGACACACAATAGCTGCTGCAATACCCATAGCAGCCACTTTATTTCTTATTATCCACTTTTTACTCCTTACAAATATATTATCTTTTTTAGCGGATACACTTTTTCCGTCAAGATATAGCTGAAGGTCATTTTTCAGCTCTAATGCATTAGCATAGCGTTTTTCTTTTTCACGTGCCATTGCCTTCATACAAATTGCATTCAGCTCTTGAGGGATTTGATTTTTAGGCGCAACCAAATCGGGAGATGTCACCAAACCCTTCCTTGCCATACCTAAAACTTCCATTACATTTTTTCCCTTATAAGGGGATTTATAAGAGAGAATTTTGTATAGTATCCCCCCCAATGAAAAGATATCCGACCTCTCGTCAAGTTCCGATATCTTTCCTTGAGCCTGTTCTGGCGACATATAAGAAGGTGTGCCCATTACTTCACCTTCCATGGTCTTATAAGCAGAAGCTGTTTTGTCCTGGTCTAAAAGTTTTGGTTTTGAAAGTTCCGCCATTTCCATATCTTCTCTACCCAGGACCTTGGCAAGCCCCCAATCCATCACCATTACCTCCCCAAAATCACCTACCATTACATTTTCCGGCTTCAGGTCCCTGTGAAGCACACCTTTAGCATGAGAATATGCCATACCATCACATACCTTCATAAAAAGCTGGATAAGATTTCCCAGGGTATATCGATCCTGATATTCTTTATTCCCGGCAGCAATTTTTGAAATGAGAGATTCAAGGTCTTCCCCCTTTACCATTTTCATAGTGAAATAAATCTTGGACTCATCATCAATGCCTATATCGTGGACCGGAACGATGTTAGGATGCTCCAATTGTCCCGTTATCTGAGCCTCTTCCATAAAACGTTTTAACTGCTTGGTGCTCGTTCCCAAAGAGGGGAGCATTACCTTCATTGCCACTTTGCGCCGGATATCCTGATCCACCGTTTCGTAAACAGCTCCCATACCCCCCCTTCCAATCTCTTTGGCAAAGATATATTTCGAATCTTCAACAGAGGTGGAAATCAAATTCTGGATTGAAGAAGCCGGATCATCATCAATTTCCTCTCCCATTCTACTTAAAGAGAATTTAGACGCCAGTTCCAGATCCACATCAGGTTTAATTTTCAAAACATCTTTTATGACTTTGGTTGCGGCAACGCTTTTACTTAATTTTAAAACAGTTTTGGAATCTCCTTCTTCCCTTCCAATTGTGGCCGTTCTTTCGATTACCGCAGTTTTTTCCGTATCCTCAGCCCCTTTACGATCAATTTTAACTGTTTTTTCCGAATCTTCTTCTTCCCTCGCAAGGGTGGTTGATCTTTCGATTACCGCAGTTTTTTCCGTATCCTCAGCCTCTTTTTCATCATCCGAAGACTTTTCCTCTTGCCTTTTAAGGGTTTTCTCAGAATTACTATCTTCCTTTAATGGTATTGTTTTTTCATCCATTTTTTCTATTCCCCTTTTTTAGCTTTATTAATTTTAGCCTTTATGAGTTTAATATTCCTCTCTACTGCCTTTACCGACTCCTCATCATTAAGAAATTTATAAGTCTTTAAAGAACGTTTGAAATATTCCAGGGAGGTTGAAAATTCATTCAAAAAAAAGTTGGTAATGCCCAATGATGAAAGAGCCAAAGCCTCTTTCTCCTTTTCCATAATTTCAATAAAATAGCGAAGTGCATTACTATAAGCCTCATTTGCTAAAGAATATTTTTTCATCTTACGGTAAATATCACCTAAATATAAAAATGCCGTTCCTGTCCGGTTTTTATCTTTTATCTCAAAAAAGTGTGAAATTGCTTTCTGATAATTATTTCGGGCATCAAGATACAATCCCTTTTCTTCCTTTTTCAGGCCTTCTTCAAGTAACTTTTCACCCATAACAATTTTCTTTTTCTCATCTTCATTAAGCTTATTATAAGCATCCAATTTATTTTTTAAAAAAGGGCTGTTAAAGCTTACCCTGTACTCTCTTTCTAAAATTTTTAAAAAAAGAAGCCTCTTTTTCTCATCTTCCTTCCTTCCTTCCACACATGCAAGCATTGCATCCTTTAAAAACAGGTCCAGAGCTTCTTCACAATTCTTTTTATGTCGTACAACAAGCCTCCTGATTCCACCCTCGTCACTTTCCTCTATCATTGAAATAAAGTTATCAATAAACTCCTCTAATGTTAAATTTTCCTTTATTGGTTTTAGCGCATCAGCTTCTTTTGGAATATAAGCTAAATTTTCCTCTGCAATTTTAAGTACCCAGTCATCTTTAGTTTTTTTGCTTATCTCAATGGCCTTTTCATAATATTCCCTTGCCTTTTTGTAATCAGGAAAAACAAAATGATAGATAACCGCAATATTATTCCATGCTGCCGCTAAATCAGGATTCAATCCAACCGCCTTTTCAAAATAGATCTTAGCCTCTTTATATTTTTCTGTATTGTAAAGGGCGTAACCCAGACCATAAAGAACCTCCGCCCTTTCCGGGTTTTCTAAAAAAAGGGATTCCATATAGATCACGGCTCCCTGGGGATCACCAAGGGCGGTATAGGATTTTACAACCCCTCTGTATCCCTTGGTAAAACCAGGATCCACAGAGATAACTTTTTCATAAAGGGATAGAGATCGGGAATAATTTTTTTTGTCGAATTCATTTTCTGCTTCTTTAAAAATGTCTTCTGCAGAACCGCTGGCTTGAAGATCTACTTCATAAAGAAAGTATGGAGTAAAAAAGAATATTATAAAAAAAAGATATTTAATTTTTTTGTCATAACCAATATTACTAAAAAATAGATTTATCTGAAATGAAAATGCAATTTGATTTTTAAGGCAACTGAATAAATTGGTATTGTCAGTGATTGGTTGTTAGTTACATTAAATATCGGTAATGTCCATGGTTTGCTGTCCGTAGTTGGTTGTATTGAATTAGTATTAAAACTTATAAAACTCTTTTTTTCAACTGACAACTCTATGTCATTAACATAGACTGGGTTCAGTATACCTCTGGCATTTCTCCTGACGTTGAAACAAGGATTTTTCCTCGTTAATGCTCCTGAAAATGACCATAAGGCATTCCTCAAGTTAATGTCTATGGTCTATCGGTTACATTTATTCTTCAACAACAGCGGGCTTAAGCCTGATGTTGACTAAACCTGAGCACCGAAATGAGCAACGCAACCAATAATCCTTTGACAAATATTTGTAAGCTATCAAAAGGAAATTCCCATACATTCAAGCTAATGCCATTGACCGACAACTAACAACAGACAATTAACATTATTAATATATTTACTTTGTAATAACCTGATCTTTAACTTTTAGTTCTGCTATCTCTTTTTCATCCTTTTTTATAATTTTCCCTAAGGAAAAGTCTTCAAAAACTTTTTCAAGCCTTATTTCTCCTAAAACTTCAGTATCGGCACCCAATATCTTTCCTGTGATAGGATGTTTTATTACCTCCCCTTCCCTGTATGCAATAAACTTCATTTCCTTCTTCAAATTTTGGTCTAACCCGGCATCGATATAGATTTTATCCCCTTCAAGCTTAATGACCATTCCCTGAATTAAAGGCAGATCGGATTTAAATTTAGTAGCAAGTCCGTTTAGGTTGTAGCGAAGCTGGGAAAGGTTTTTATTCTGGTCAAAAACATCTTCTACGGCTAAGATTCCACTGGTTTCAGTGTTTATAAGTCTTGCAAAAACTTCTATGGAATCAGGTGTTTCGTGATATGTCCCCATAACCACTACTTCAGCAGCAACAACCCTACCGACTTTAAGGGCCGCATCTTTACTTACCAGGGCAGTTTTACTTAATTTAAGCTCATTCAACACCTTTTCCAGTTCTTCTCCCCGAGAAACAACATTAAAACGTTCCTGTTCCACAACCGAATTCACAAGAAGATCATATACAATATCTCCAAGACCGGACTCATCCCCTTTTACGTTGAAGGGTAAAACGGCCATGGCCAGACGAGAACCAACATCCAATACCTTAAGGGGTTTCTTGATAAAGGCAATTGTCTTTTCTTGCTTATTACCTTTTGAGTCGAATGTCTCTATTTTAAAGGTATTCTTCCCTTCATTAAGTTCTGTTAAATAATTAAAATAGATATTTTTACCCGGCTTTTCATTTAATACTTCTCCATTTATACTTACGGTCTGAACTTCTCCCATATCACTTACCTGACCCTGAAGGAAAATTGAATCTAAAAATACAGTCTGCTCTTTAGTATAATCCTTGACTTTTATTTTGGGTGGGGTAATATCAGCAGGAACAGCGGCAAATTGATGGTTAAACAAGCTCCCTATTTTATCACCAAGAAAAGCAAGAAGAACAGGACCGCGTATATATGGATTTTTCAAAGCAAGTTTTGGGACGTATGTAAGGTTCAGTTCACCTGTAGTAGTATTTCCCGTAATATCCGCCGCTGCAATGGCTATCTTATTATTTCCCTCAGATAGAGCGATAGCAAAGCTGAATTCTACATCTCGTTCCTTGTTATATGCAAGAACCTTTTCGTTAATCTTAAGGGTTGTAATTCCAGCGGCATCGGAAAGCGCACCGTTCAGAACTATTTTTTTCATGGCAACCTTCTGTCCGTCAACAAAATTCTTTATATTCAAAAGGGGCCCTTCGAAATCGGCAAAAACCTTAAGTTTCTTTTCTGTAATTTTACCAAGAAGGTCGCTTGTCTTTATTTTGATGTCATTAAAGCCTTTTTTTAGTTTTATTTCCCTGGAGAAAGGAATCTTTTTTGCGGACAATTCAATGAATAACGGTTCATCGTTTATAGCAACTTTATGGGCAAAAGAATCGTCTTTAACCTCTCCTTCTACCTGTAATCTAAAATTATTTGTTATTTCTCCACCGGCAAGAGAAGAAACATTAATATCCGGAGGAGCGGTATCCGCATTTGCCTTCTCAATCAATGCCTTTCTTACACTATTTAGATAAAATTTGGCCTTGGCTGTATCTACCTGAGAAAGGGATAGCTCCAGTTCTTTTTTCGCATCCTCGTATTTACCGAGATGGTAGTATGCGACACCAAGATCACGATGGGGGAAATAGTCTGTAAAATGAAGTCCATATGTACGCGCCTTTCTTTGGTCCTTATCTCTCTGGTCGATAGCATTTTTATAATCGGCTACAGCCTCTGTCCAAAAACCACCTTCAGAAAAAGAGTTGCCTCGCTCGTAAAAATTCCACCATCTCTCTCTGAAAAGCCCGCGGGTTACACCATACTCCTTCCCATCCTTCACATATTTTTTTCTGGATGAGATGTCGGTACAGCTTAAAAAATGCATAGTAAGTACTGCGAAAAATAAAACGGCAGAAAAGCTGAAAATATATTTTTTAAACATCTTTCTTCCCTCCATATCAAAAAAGCTTAAAAATGATAGATTACAGAAAGCATAAATTTATGCTGGTCGATATCCATATCAAATCCTGCAACATCTTTTTTTACATCTTTACCGGTTCGAAAAATATACGCAAAGTCTATTATTATCCTGTTATAAAACATAAGACCACTGCCGGCACTTACTCCCCAGAAGTCATCAGGATCTTTATGGGATGGTTCCGGATCGTAAAATACACCCAATCGAAGGGGAATAATTGTCTTTTCAAGTATAAATAAATATTCCATCCCTATATGGGACTGGATTGTACTGTGCACATTCCTTCCCTGGTCGCTCGTTCTACCGTCAATAGGGCTTACTTTTTTTCCTGAAGGCTGAGCTATTGGTTCCGGCGGCCATGATGGCGGGAATTGTTCTAATTTCACCCTGTTTTTTGAAGATGATAGAAACTGCCCCCATTTTGTCCAGTAAGCATCCAAACCTACGGTTAAATTATCGGAAAATCTCAGAGCCATTCCCAATCCGCAGGACATAGGAAATTCCATTTCAAAATCCTCTTTATATTTTAGCTGGTTAAAGGACCAGTATCCGGGTGATAAAAAAGGAAATATCTGGGATGACCGTGTTTCGTAAGTATGTTTGAAATCAGCTTTATAGGGAGTTTTAAATACCCCCCCTATGGTTATTAGATTTGTTATGTCCCACAAAAATCCGATATTTGAATTAAAGGCTTCCATATCCTCATATTCTTCTTTTATATTTAGGGATGTGACGACAGGATTCCCTCGAAAAATACCGCTTCCTTTCTGTTCCTGGCTTACATTCCAGCCATTGTCCCAAGCAAGATCATCAGTCCAGATATTGAAGGTCGCTCCCACAGAAAAACGTGGGGTAATTTGTATTGCATAAGCCGGTGCGAAAGCTCTGAGACTGCCTGACTGTTGATATTTTATATCCTGGGAAAATATAAAACGTTTGCCGTCGGGGTATATAAAATTGTAATTTTGTGAGAAACCTAAAGTAGGCATGTAAAAATCATAAAGTCTTTGATAATTTAAAGAAACAATCATATTTTTATTAAATATGCGAAAAGGGTATGCAGCGCTTAAATAATTTATTTTCTCAAAGTTGTTGGTACCATCGTCATGATAATCCTGATAATTGTAATCATAAACAATGGAACATTCCGGAGTTTCAAGCTGCATCAGCCCACCAGGATTCCATGATGCGGCAGTGGCATCATCAGCTACACCGATAAAAGCACTGCCCATCCCCTGCGCCCTGGCTCCTGATCCCACCGGGTTAGGAGATGAAGCAATTTTAACGGCAGGTATTATATCAAAGGTACTCTGAGCAAATAATGGATTAGAAATTGATAGCAAAACAATTAAAATGCTTAACAAAACCATTTTTAATACGATTTTATTCACCATTTTTCCCCCTTTATTTAATTATCTTAATTATTTTTTATCTAATGATTTTTTAATAAAAAATAAAAAATGTCAATGAAAATTTATTGTCTCAGGAATTTATTTTAATTTGAATATGTTGAAATTCGGAAGAAATCCGGCAAGAATGAGAATGAATTTTTTAATTTTTACATCGTTAAAATTCGATGCGTCACTGCCGGCAGAACCTTTAGCTATAAAATTTATAAACGAAATAAGAAATCAGGATACAGCATATTAAAAAAAAATCAGTATTAATTATTCCGACTTATGGATTCTTTTGCACTGATGTTTTTAATATGTCATCATATAATATGACTTTGTACTGGAAAATGGAGGTGAAACTTGAGATTGTATACTGTATCCTATCACCCTACTTTACATACCTGCGCAGAATGCAAAGCCGGAAAAGGCTTAAACATATAGGAAATATCATAACCGTCACGGTTAAAAAAAACAGAAGGTAGAGGAGAATTATGGGGTCCTTTTTTTGAAGATTTAGATGCGAAAGAATTAATTTAAGAGTTGAAATCAATATCCAAAATGCTTCAATCGTTGCATAGTTCATTGAAAAAACTGTGAACCGACAGCCGTGAACGGTTACGAAATATCGAATTTGACTTGACATTTCAGTGTAATATGAGGTATTAGTTTTTCAAATTTATGTATTTCAATATTCCTCTTAACAAATTGGGAAATCTTAAGTTTAATAAGAAAATAACCCATAATGGCGGAGGCTTGCGAAAATTACCCCAATATCCAAATGAATTTACCCCGGATAAAAAATTATTATGCCTGACCATAAGTTATTTAGAAAGCAAACCCTTGGGGTTTACGACACAACCTGGAAGTATCTAAAGGGTGATCCTGATATTCGATCGCGATTCTGGAGGGAAAACATAACCAGAATACTTTGTGAACAGGAATTATGTATTTTCCACGAATGGTTTCAAGGTCGCAGGGTATTGGATGCCGGATGTGGGGGTGGACGCTGGACGTATGGATTTCAAAAATTGGGCTGTGATGTAACTGCATTCGATGCAAGTATTGAAGCATGCAATGTGGTAAGGGGAAACATCGCTCAAGGAAATACACGCATATTTAATGCAAACATTTTTAATCTGCCCCATGAGATAACAGAACATAAATATGATCTGGTTTTTGCCTGGGGAGTTTTGCATCATACCGGTGATACTTTTAATGCCCTTAAAAATATGGCAGAACTTATTAAACCGGATGGAATTCTCTATATTTATCTTTATGGTCGCGCATCATGGAGCCGCTTTAAAATAAGTCTGGTTAAGATTTGTCGGTTAATACTCTTTCCTATACCGAATAAAATTAAGTTTATTTTATTCAAGATTTTATTGGGAGAATACAAATCGGGTTTAGCTATGGATGTTCTGACACCCACAATTGCACATCGTTATTCCCAGGAAGAAGTGGACGCCTGGTTAAGGGAACTAAATTTTGAGAATATCATAAGAACTATCCAAACTAATGAGATTTATCGAAAGGCTTTTCATGCAGATTGTTCGGCTATTCCATACTTCCTTAAACCTGCTTCTCCTCCCTATTGGCATGATATTTGGGCTCAGGAGAATTATAAAAACCTGTTAAGACGTAAAATATATGATCCGGTGCAATAAAATTAACCTAAGTCTGTCTCTATCCTGATCCTGAAACAATTAAAGACAGCCTTCAACTGACATCCGACGGAGTTTGTAAAGTATTTATTATTAAGGTTAATGGGTATGATAACGGATAGTGATCAAATTGCTCAAAAGACCAAACCCATCTTTCATAAGTATGGCATTCAAAGAGCAATCTTATTTGGTTCTTTTGCCACTGGACGTCAGAGCCATAAAAGTGATGTTGATATTATTCTTATCCAGCGCACTGAAAAACCTTACTTTGAAAGATTCCAGGGCATTTTAAAGGACCTATATC